>JAUSQB010000021.1 GCA_030652715.1 Rugosibacter sp. | reverse complement strand
GGGTTGCAATCAAGCCTGTCGCTGGCTGTCTGGTGGCTTTTGATGTGCAGCGGATTAATTTTGGAGATGTCAAAGCCCTCAGCAACAGTCTTTTGAATACACTGAATAATCCGGTAAGCAACCCACTTGGCAGCGCTTCGGGTAGTGGCTTTGGCTGGCGGCATAATCAAACAAACTTCAAACTGGGCGTAGCTTATGCTGCGTCCCCCAAACTCACTTTACGCACGGGGTTTGTCTACGGTAAAAAGCCCTATGACAATGACATCAATGCAGTCAGTTTTAGCATCCTGACACCCAGCCCTTTCCGTCAAGCAAGTTTGGGCTTTAGCTGGAAGACAGACCAAGGTGACGAATTTCATATGGCGGCCTCACGATTTTACAAAGGCACGTATCAAGGACCTTCGGCGTTATTCCCTGGTGCTACGGAATCAGTGACACCGTACGTCAACACCTTAAGCGCTGCCTGGAGCTGGCATTTGTAATAAGAAATGTCTCGGCACGGGAATAAGATATAGAATAAAAACTTCAATTGGCTCTGCAGAATGTGCAGGTTTGTCCCGTTGAAAACCTCGCTTTAACTCATATCACACAGGAGAGAACGCATCATGAAACTGTATTACGCCCCTGGCGCCTGCTCGCTAGCACCGCACATTGTGCTCGAAGAATCTGGTCTTGCCTATGAATCAGAAACCGTTGACCTGCATGGCGGCAAGCAGACCGGTACTGGCAAAGACTTTAATCAAATCAATGCCAAAGGTTATGTTCCCGCGCTGGTGCTGGATGACGGCCAACTTCTCACGGAAGGTCCGGCAATTAACCAATACCTTGCGGACCGTGTACCAGAAAAAAAATTAGCTCCCGCCAACGGCACCATGGACCGCTATCGTCTGCAAGAATGGCTAACTTTTTTAGGCACGGAACTGCACAAAAGCTTTTCGCCACTCTTTAACCCCACCGCATCCGACGACTGGAAAAACGCCTCACTTGAGGCGTTGAATCGCCGTCTGGATTACGCCGCCAAGCAACTCACTGGCAAACAATATCTTGTTGGAGATAACTTCACCATCGCAGACGCTTATTTGTTCACGATCCTCGGTTGGGGCCAGTATGTGAATCTGGATATCGGCAAATGGCCCGTACTCAAGGAATACCACGGCCGCATCTTCATGCGTCCCGCTGTGCAGGCAGCGCTCAAGGCAGAAGGTCTGATTCCTTCCGCTTGATGCATAACCCAAAGCAGCATATGGCAAGGTAGTAAAAAATCAGCAGGTAGCTCCGGAAAATTTCTTTTCAGGGCTACCTGCTGCATTATTCACAACTGGAAATACAGAGGAGAAGATGCCTTGAACGATAAAAAAACCACCGTCCACGTCACCCGTGAAATTGCCGCGCCCGCCTCTACCGTGTGGGCAACCGTACGTGATTTTGCTGGCATTACGAAATTCTTACCCATGTTCGAATTGGTTGGCCAAGCCGATAACAACATCGGCTCAATTCGCACCCTTAAACAAGACGATGTCATTTTTCGCGAGCGCCTCGAATCACTCGATGACACGGCGCGCATCCAGCGCTACGCTATCGTCGAAGCGCCAGTCCCACTCAAGGATTACGTTGGCGAGCTGGCAGTGCGTGACCTTGGCAACAATCGTTGCGCCGTGAGTTGGTCATCGACTTTTGTTGTCGTTGGCGCCCCCGAAGCCGAAGTCGTGAGCATGATTGAAGGGCTCTACAACACGGGTATTGACCACCTCGTGAAGCTGCACGCCTAACCCGCCCACGTTATCTGTCGTCTGGCGCTGTATAGCTTGACGGCAGGCAACTGTTTTTTAGCCCTATGGAGAAATAGATGACGCAAAAAGAAGCCGCGGTTACCCGCCCAATGACAGGGGACGAATATCTGGAAAGTCTGCGCGATGGGCGTGAAGTGTATATTTTTGGCGAACGAGTCAAAGACGTCACCACTCATCCGGCCTTTCGAAATTCAGCGCGCATGACTGCACGCCTGTATGACGCAATGCATGATCCGGCCAAAAACAGTCAATTGGCGGTACCGACGGACACCGGCAGCGGTGGTTTTACCCAACCTTTTTTCAAAGCCCCCCGCAATGCAGAAGACCTGGTTAAATCGCGCGACGCTATTGCCGCATGGCAGCGCATCGGCTATGGATGGCAAGGTCGGTCGCCCGATTATAAAGCCAGCTTTATTGCTTCAATGGGCGCCATTCCCGAGTTTTTTGGTGAATACGAAGGCAACGCCCGAGCCTGGTACAAAAAAACCCAAGAAAACCTGTTTTACTGGAATCATGCCATTGTCAACCCGCCGATTGACCGCAATAAAGGCTCATCTGAAATAGAAGACATCTGCGTTCATGTGGAGCGGGAAACCGATGCTGGCATTATCGTTTCAGGGGCGAAAGTCGTTGCCACCAATTCAGCGCTAACGCACCAGAATTTTGTTGGCTTATACGGTGTTCCCGTCAAAGATCCTCGCTTCGCTTTGATTTTCACCCTGCCCATGAATTCGCCTGGCCTCAAGATTATCTGCCGCACGTCATACGAATATGCCGCAGCCGTCATGGGCACACCATTTGATTACCCACTCTCCAGCCGTATGGACGAAAACGACTCCGTTCTTGTGCTCGACAAGGTGCTAGTGCCTTGGGAAAACGTTTTTGCCTATCGCGACATCAATGTCGTGAATAACTTCATTTTTGGCTCAGGCTTCATGTCGCGCGCCTTGTTTCATGGCTGCACACGGCTGGCAGTCAAGCTTGATTTCATCACCGGCTTGTTTATCAAAGCCACAGAAACCACTGGAGCCAACGAGTTTCGTGGCGTGCAAGGGCGTATCGGCGAAGTGCTGGCCTGGCGCAACCT
>JAUSQB010000064.1 GCA_030652715.1 Rugosibacter sp. | reverse complement strand
TGGCGTGCTCAAGGGTGATCTTTACTTGAAGGGCAGCGGCGACCCAAAACTGACCTATGAGCATTTTGCGCGCTGGCTGCGCGAGATGCGGCAGCGCGGACTGCGTGAAATACGCGGCGACCTGGTGCTGGATCGTCATGCGTTTGCGCTGGCGGCAAGCGATACGGGGCAGTTCGATCACGAAATCATGCGCCCCTACAATGTGTTGCCCGATGCCTTGTTGCTCAATTTCAATGCCATCAGCGTGCAACTGTTGCCGCAGGCGGGGCAAGCACCCAGGCTATTTATCGAGCCGGTGCTGGGCAATCTTGAGCTCGTGAATCAACTGCGTGGCGACGATCATGCCGCATGCGGCGATTGGCGCGAGAATCTGCGCGCGGAAGCGTTCACATCAGGTGCCGTTGATCGGCTGGTATTAACTGGCGCTTATCCTTTGGCCTGTGGAGAGCAGCGCTGGAACATTGCACTGGCTGATCATTCCCGTTTCGTGCTGGGTGTTTTCCGTGCGTTGTGGACCGAACTTGGTGGAAAATTCGGTGGAAATATTGAGGGCAACGTGCGCGAAGGCTCTGTGCCGCCGGATGCACGTTTATTCGCCGTCTCGCCATCGCCGACTTTAGGTGACATCGTGCGTGACATGAATAAATACAGCAATAACGTCATGGCGCGGCAACTATTTCTTACGCTGGGACTAGAAGCAGGGCACCGCCCCGCACGGCCTGAAGACGGCGCTGCCGCCATACAAGCCTGGCTTACGCGACGCGATTTGAAAATGCCCGAGCTGATTTTGGAAAACGGCGCAGGGCTCTCACGTCAGGAACGTATTTCGGCCGCCAGTCTGGGGCGCTTGTTGCAAGCCGCCTGGCACAGCGCCGTGATGCCCGAGTTTATGGCGTCCCTGCCGATTGCCGGAAACGACGGCACAATGAAAAAACGCGTGCCAGGCCAGGGTGTTGTCGGACAGGCGCATATCAAAACCGGCACACTCGACGGCGTAAAAAGCATGGCGGGCTATGTGCTGGATCAACACGGTCGGCGCTGGGTCGTGGTCTGCCTTGTGAATCACCCGCGTGCGGCTTTAGCCGGGCCGGCAATGGATGCCTTGCTGCAATCCGTGTGGGAACGCGGGAGTTAAGCGCCGGTGGGAAGCCCAGTAAAAAAGCCGGGGGGAAAAACCGGCGCTCTTTCTCCCGCTCTTGCCCCATGCCCCTGCGGCAGACCTGCTACCTACGCCGCATGCTGCGGCCAATTTCACGCGGGAGCCGTAGCGCCCGATGCAAAGTCACTCATGCGTTCGCGGTACACCGCCTATGTGCTGAATAACGAGGCGTATCTGCTGGCAACCTGGCACACTGCAACGCGGCCTACATCACTGAACCTGGCAGCACAGCCTTCTGCACAATGGCTGGGGCTGGAAGTCAAAAAACACACTGCAATTGACGATTCAGCCAGCGTTGAATTCGTCGCCCGTTACCGCATCAATGGTCGCGCAGTGCGCCTGCATGAGATCAGCCGTTTTGTGCACGAAGCGGGCTGCTGGTATTACGTCGATGGCGTGGTGGATTGAAGCAGCCGTTCGATATCGCCGCTTATTTCTGCAGGCTTGGTCGTCGAGGCATAACGCTCAACCACCTGGCCATTGCCATCCACCAAAAACTTGGTGAAGTTCCATTTGATGGCC
>JAUSQB010000063.1 GCA_030652715.1 Rugosibacter sp. | reverse complement strand
GTCATGATGATGATGCGGTGATAGCGTAGTTTTTCGATATTGAAATCTTCTGTGCCGATACCGCAACCAAGTGCCGTGAGCAAAATAACAATTTGCTCTGATGATATAAGTTTTTCGTAACGGGCTTTTTCTACATTTAATACTTTACCGCGCAAAGGCAGAATTGCCTGAAATTTTCTATCACGTCCCTGTTTGGCAGATCCGCCGGCAGAATCTCCTTCGACGATATATATCTCGCATAATGCGGGATCTTTTTCCTGGCAGTCTGCAAGCTTTCCAGGTAATCCCAACCCATCCAACACTCCCTTGCGACGAGTCATGTCGCGCGCTTTGCGCGCAGCCTCTCTTGCACGCGCAGCTTCGACAATTTTCCCTGTAATTATTTTGGCATCCAGCGGATTCTCAAGAAGATAATCCGCAAGTTTTTGGGCTACAACATCTTCAATGGCAGGCCGCGCTTCCGATGAAACCAGTTTCATTTTGGTTTGTGAAGCGAACTTTGGATCGGGCATTTTCACTGATAAAACACACGTCAATCCTTCACGCATATCGTCGCCTGTGATTTCTACCTTGGCTTTTTTAGCAACTTCGTTTTCTTCTATGTATTTATTGATCACCCGGGTCATCGCTGCGCGCAGGCCTGTCAGATGAGTTCCACCATCTGACTGCGGAATATTGTTTGTAAAGCAGAGTACTTGCTCTACGTAGGAATCATTCCACTGCATGGCAACCTCAACGTCAATACTGATGCCACTTTGAATGGATTCCCCTGAAGAATGAAATGCCGTTGGGTGAAGTACGGTTTTTGTTCGATTTATATATTCTACAAACCCCTTGACGCCACCAGAAAAGGCAAAGTCCTCTTCTTTTCCATTACGCTGGTCAATGAGTTTTATTTTTATGCCATTATTTAAAAAAGAGAGCTCGCGCACCCTTTTGGCGATGATGTCATAGTGAAATTCAATATTGCCAAATATGTCTTTATCCGCCAAAAAGTGAACTTCAGTGCCTCTTTTTTCAGTAGTTCCGATTACTTTCAGCGGAGAAACTTCAACCCCATTGTGAATTTCTGTTATTCGGTCAATGACATGACCACCGTTAAATTCCACAAAATACTTTTTTCCATCTCGGCGGATAGTTAAACGCAACCACTTTGATAGCGCGTTAACGCAAGAAACCCCGACACCATGTAATCCACCAGAAACTTTGTAAGAGTTCTGATTAAATTTCCCGCCTGCATGTAAAACACACATCACTATTTCGGCCGCTGACCGCTTGGGTTCGTGTTTGTCATCCAGCTTTACGCCCACAGGTATGCCGCGACCATTATCGGTTACTGAAATAGAGTTATCGGTATGGATTGTGATCACGATTTCATCACAATGTCCGGCAAGCGCCTCATCGATTGCGTTATCGACTACCTCAAATACCATATGGTGCAAGCCCGAGCCATCAGAAGTATCCCCGATGTACATGCCCGGCCGTTTTCTTACCGCTTCCAAGCCTTCAAGCTGCTGAATACTTGATTCATCATAAAGAGGTGATTTGTTGTCGTTTGTCATAGTCTTAAAGTGGCTTAAATACGCATGGGCATAACAACGTATTTGAAATTTTCATTACCAGGTAATATGAATAATGCACTTGAATTTGCGTCTGCTAAATGAAGCTCGATGATTTCTTCGGCAACATTATTTAAAACATCCAGAAGATAGGTGACGTTAAAACCCACATCTAGCGGCTCCCCGGTGTAATCGATTTCAATTTCTTCCTGGGCTTCTTCCTGTTCCACATTGTTAGAAATGATTTTTAAACTTCCCGTATCGAGCAAGAGACGCACACCACGAAATTTTTCATTCGTTAAAATGGCAACTCTTTGTAATGACTGTATAAGCTGGTTACGCGAGAGTTTAATAACCTTCCCGTGATGCTGTGGAATAACCCGTTCGTAGTCCGGAAATTTTCCGTCAATTAATTTTGATACGAATTCGGTGTTATTGAATTTAAAGCAAGCCTGACTTGGGGTTAAAACAATTTCCACCAACTCGTCCGAGTCAGATAATTGACGTGACAACTCTAATATTGTTTTCCGCGGAAGAATGACTTCTATGGGTGATGGAGTTTCCTTCAGTTGTCCGGTTGCATAGGCAAGTCGGTGTCCATCGGTCGTTACAGCACGCAATTCATCGCCTTTTACAATCAATAAAAGGCCATTCAAATAATAACGAATATCT
>JAUSQB010000058.1 GCA_030652715.1 Rugosibacter sp. | reverse complement strand
AAAACCAAAACCCGGATCAATGCACAGGCGGTTAAGCGCAATGCCCGCGTGCTGAGCTGCAGCGACACGAGCAGAGAGAAAATCAACCACATCGTGTACGACCTGATTGTAATGAGGATGCTGCTGCATGTTTTGCGGTGTGCCTTGCATGTGCATGAGACAAATACCCGCATCACTTGTCGCCAGCAACTCAAGGGCACCCGGCGTGCGCAAGGCATGGATATCATTAATCATGTCTGCGCCTGCTGCTAACGCCGCGCGCATGACATCAAGCTTAACTGTGTCGATGGAGAGCGGCACACCGCAAGCAGTCAAACCCTCCACTACAGGCAATAGCCGATCAACCTCCTGTTGCGCTGACACCGGCTGCGCACCCGGGCGAGAGGATTCCGCACCGAGATCGAGGATATGCGCACCCTCGGCTACCAACCGCAAGCCATGCGCAATCGCGACATCCGCATGGCCGCGCCACCCATCGCCGGAAAAGGAATCATCGGTCAGATTAACAATCCCCATGATTTTTGGGCGCTGCATGTCCAGCAAATAACGACCACAGTGCAGCGACTGCGGAAAGGGGTGATTACCCTGCACAGCCAGCGTCAACAGCCTACGCAAACTACCATCAGGCAGGAGCAGTCGCCGTGGGCGCCTCGCCCGAAGCATCACCATCCGAATCCAGCTTCGATGTCGGCGGCGTACTGCTAAGCTTGGGTGCACGTGGCGGCTTGCCTGCCATGATGTCTTTGATCTGCTCGGCATCTATGGTTTCCCATTCCAGCAGCGTCGCTGTCATGGCTTCAACCTTGTCGCGATTGTCTTCCAGCAGGCGGCGCGCCAAAGCGTATTGCTCGTCCAGAACGCGGCGAATCTCCGCATCCACTGTCTGCATGGTGGCTTCCGACATGTTCTTGTGCGTGGTGACCGAGCGGCCAAGAAAAATCTCGCCTTCTTCTTCGCCATACACCATCGTGCCGAGAACATCTGACATACCCCATTGCGTCACCATCCGCCGTGCCAGATCGGTGGCACGCTGAAAATCGTTGGAAGCACCAGTAGTCATTTGATGCATGAACAACTCTTCAGCAATACGACCGCCAAACAAGACTGCAATCGTGCACAGCAGCCGCTCTTTATCCTGGCTAAACCGGTCTTCTTCCGGCAACTGCATGGTGATGCCCAAGGCACGACCGCGCGGCATGATGCTAACCTTATGCACCGGATCGGTTTTTGGCAGCAGCATGGCCACCACCGCGTGTCCCGATTCGTGATACGCGGTGTTCCTGCGTTCTTCTTCCTGCATGACCATGCTGCGCCGCTCGGCACCCATCATGAT
>JAUSQB010000052.1 GCA_030652715.1 Rugosibacter sp. | reverse complement strand
CCCTGGCGCTGGCCGCCGACAATGCGCGTCGCCGCATCATCCTCGACGACGGCACCAGCTTGCAGAACCCTAACCCGATTCCTTATATCGGCGATGACAACACGCTGCGCGCGGGCGATACGATCCCCGGCATCATCGGTGTAATCGACTATGGTCTCGCCACCAGCAGCAACACCGGCATCGCCGACTATCGCATTCATCCCGTCGGGCCGGTGGACTTCACCCGTGCTAATCCGCGCGGCCTGGCTCCGGAGAATGTTGGCGGCAACGTGCGCGTAGCGAGTTTCAACGTGCTCAACTACTTCACCACGCTCAACCAGAGCGGTGCGTCATGTTTCCCCAGCGGCACGGCCAGAGATTGCCGGGGGGCTAATAGCGCGCTCGAATTTTCGCGTCAGCAAGCCAAGATTGTGGCCGCGCTCGCCGCAATCAATGCGGATGTGGTGGGACTCATCGAAATCGAAAACAACGGGGAGACGGCGGTGAATAACCTGGTTGCCGCGCTCAATGCGGTGGCAGGCGCTGGCACCTATGACAGCGTGGGCACGCCCCTGGGCGGCACCGGTAATGATGCCATTCGCATGGCGGTTATCTATAAACCGGCGAAACTCGTCACTGTCGACAGTTCAGTCAGCGATACCGATTCCATTCACCATCGGCCGCCACTGGCACAAACTTTCGCTGCGGCCAACGGTGAACGATTCACCTTTGTCGTCAACCACTTCAAGTCTAAAGGCAGCTGCCCGGCCAGTGGCGTTAACACCGATCAAGGTGACGGCCAGGGTTGCTGGAACGCGCTACGCGTGCAGCAGTCCCAAGCGCTGAATAACTTCCTCAGCGGCATCCAGGCTAGCGTCGGCGACGATGACGTGATCATCATGGGCGACCTTAACGCCTATGGCCGCGAGGCGCCGGTGATCGAGTTGCTCGGCAGCGGCTACATCGACCAGGTTTCCCGTTTCAACGGCATCGAGGGCTATTCCTACGTGTTCGACGGCGAAGCGGGTTATCTCGACCACGCGCTGGCGACGGCATCACTGAACAGCCAGATCGCTGGCGCGACCGAATGGCATATCAACGCCGATGAACCCTCGGTGATCGACTACAACACCGAGTTCAAGCCGCAAGACCTCTACACGCCGACCCCATATCGCTCGTCTGACCACGACCCGGTCGTGGTCGGGATTCATTTGCTGAAAACGCTGAATGGCACGGCCGGGCGGGATGTTATCGTCGGCACCAATGGCGATGATGTCATCACTGGCGGGATAGGGGCTGACACACTCACCGGTGGTCTGGGCAATGACATCTTTGTCTACACCTCGATGCGCGATGCTGGCGACACCATCACCGACTTTGCGCCGAGTGCCGACCGCCTCGGCCTGTCCGCATTGCTCGCCAGCCTGGG
>JAUSQB010000051.1 GCA_030652715.1 Rugosibacter sp. | reverse complement strand
ATCAGTATCAGCCTTGGCGTACTCAATCTGCTGCCTGTCCCCATTCTGGATGGGGGGCATTTAATGTATTATCTTGTTGAATTCATCAAGGGGAAACCGCTTTCCGATCGAGTTTTGGCGATCGGGCAGCAGATAGGTATCGTCTTGTTGGCGCTGCTCATGGTGTTTGCTTTTTATAACGATTTTAATCGTCTTTTCTCCGGTTGATTTTTCTGGCTAATTTGTGTCTTTATCCAACAAATAACAATGAATAAAAAATTACTTGCTGGCTTGGTTTCAGCTTTGCTGGCACGGGCTGTTTTTGCGTTTGAGCCATTTCAAATCAAGGATATTCGTGTTGAAGGCATCCAGCGCACGGAAGCGGGTACGGTGTTCTCGTATCTGCCTGTCAAGATTGGCGACACAATCAACGATGAAAAAGCAGCGAGTGCAATCAAGGCATTGTTCGCCACTGGTTTTTTTAAAGACGTCCGCCTTGAAATTGATGGTCAGGTATTAGTGGTTGTACTCGAAGAGCGTCCTGCAATCGCTACGCTTGATTTTGTTGGATTGAAGTCGTTCAAGGCGGAAGACCTTAAAAAAGGTTTGCGTGAAGTGGGGCTTGCTGAATCACGTATTTTTGACCGTGCGATGGTGGAACGTGCTGAGCAGGAACTCAAGCGTCAGTATCTCTCGCAAGGCCGCTATGCCGTTGATGTCAAAGTGACGGTCATCCCGCTCGAGCGCAATCGCGTGGGTATCAAGTTCATTGTGGATGAAGGTGAAGTTGCTAAAATCAAACAGATCAATATTGTCGGCACGAAAGCCTATAAAGACAGCGATCTGCTCAAGCTGATGGCGCTGAGTCCTTCTGGCTGGCTAACTTGGTACACGAAAAACGATCAGTATTCAAAGCAAAAGCTTTCAGGCGATCTGGAAACGTTGCGCTCTTACTACATGAACCAGGGATACATCGAGTTCAATATCGAATCTACTCAGGTATCCATTTCCGCTGACAAGCAGGATATTTACATCACTGTCAATGTCAGTGAGGGCGAAAAGTACACCATTTCATCAGTCAAGCTGGCTGGAAATCTTTTATTGCCAGAAGATGAGTTGCTCAAGCTGGTAAAAATGAAGCCGGGCGATGTGTTTTCGCGGGAATCAATGGCTGAAACGACCAAGGCGATTAGCGAGCGCTTGGGAGACGATGGTTATGCTTTTGCTAATGTGAATGCAGCACCTGAACTCGATAAAGAAAAACGCCAGGTCGCCTTTACGTTAATGGTTGATCCCGGTCGGCGAGTGTATGTGCGGAACATCAATGTGCTGGGAAATACGCGAACCCGCGATGAGGTTATTCGTCGCGAAGTTCGCCAGATGGAGTCGGCCTGGTATAACGGCGAGCGTATTAAAAAGTCACGTGATCGTGTGGATCGTCTGGGCTACTTTGAAGATGTGACCATGGAAACGCCTGCTGTTTCTGGAGCAACAGATCAAATTGATGTGAATTTGAGAGTGAAAGAAAAACCTACCGGCAACATTTCATTGGGTGCAGGTTTTTCCAGTTCTGAAAAATTGACGCTATCCGGCGCTGTGCAGCAGGAAAACGTGTTTGGCAGCGGTAAGCACATTGGCATACAAATCAGCACCAGTAAATCCAATCGTGTGTTGTCTTTGTCGCATACTGACCCTTACTATACGATTGATGGGGTGAGCCGAGGCTTTGATATCTACACCCGCCGCACCGATACTTCCTCGCTTTCCGTGAGTAGTTTTACTGCGGATTCCACCGGTGGTGGTGTACGTTATGGTGTGCCGATTGGCGAAGACAACTATATTTTCCTTGGCCTGTCTGCCGATCATACGACTTTAAAAGTGGGCAACTTTTCGGCGCAACGATATATTGATTACGTCAATCAATTTGGTTCGACCAGCGATACCTTTTCTTCCACTGTGGGCTGGCAGAAGGATAAACGCGATAGCTTGTTATATCCCACCAGAGGCACCTTGAATAGTGTCAGCCTGGAAGTCTCGCTACCAGGCAGTACGGCAACCTACATGCGCGGAGTGTATAAGCACCAGCGCTTCTCGCGTTTGAAT
>JAUSQB010000047.1 GCA_030652715.1 Rugosibacter sp. | reverse complement strand
CGGCGTGGGATTTTTTGATCACATGCTAGACCAGATTGCGCGGCACGGCATGATTGATCTCATGATCGATGCTGTGGGGGATTTGCACATTGATGCACATCACACGGTAGAAGATGTGGGCATTACCTTCGGCCAGGCGTTGGCCAAAGCTTTGGGTGATAAAAAAGGCTTGCGCCGTTATGGTCATGCCTATGTGCCGCTGGATGAAGCCTTGTCGCGGGTAGTGGTTGATTTGTCCGGCCGCCCCGGGCTGATTTTCAACGTGCCTTTTACGCGTGCTGCCATCGGTGAATTTGATGTCGACCTGATTCATGAGTTCTTTCAGGGGCTGGTCAATCACGCAGGCATTTCTCTGCACATTGATAACCTCAGCGGCGTGAATGCCCACCATCAGGCAGAAACCGTGTTCAAGGCTTTCGCCCGTGCCTTGCGCATGGCGACAGAAATCGATGCGCGCGCGGCGGATGCCATTCCTTCGACCAAAGGCTCACTCTGACTCGAGCATGAACATGATGGCAACGTCGGTTGCAGTGGTCGATTACGGCATGGGTAACTTGCGCTCGGTGGCTAAGGCCATTGAGCATGTGGCGCCCCATGCCTTAGTGCGCGTTACCGCCGATGCGGCTGAAATCGCGGCAGCGGATCGCGTCGTGGTGCCAGGCCAGGGAGCCATGCCGGACTGCATGCGCGAGCTGACTGAGCGGCATCTGCGCGATGCAGTGATTCGCGCTGCTGCTGAAAAACCCTTTCTGGGTATTTGCGTTGGCTTGCAAATGCTGTTCGGGCATGCCGAAGAAGGTGATGTCATGGGCCTTGAAGTTTTGCCTGGGCGTGTGCCGCGCTTCCCGCAAGCAGCTATGGTGGCAGCCGATGGTTCGCGGCTCAAGGTGCCGCATATGGGATGGAATCAGGTACGGCAGAGTGAGGCGCATCACTCGCACCCGCTATGGGACGGCATTGCCGATGACACACGCTTTTATTTTGTGCATAGTTATTATGTTGAGCCGCAAGATGCTAGCTGTATTGCCGGGGAGACTACCCATGGCATCACCTTTACCAGCGCGATTGCACGCGATAACCTCTTTGCTGTTCAGTTTCATCCGGAAAAAAGCGCTCAGGCGGGCTTACGCTTGCTGGAAAACTTCATGCGCTGGCAGCCTTGATCAGGCGTCTGTGCAGTTTTTTGCTAACTTTCTTACTCCTTAATGTCTATGCTGCTCATACCTGCAATTGATTTGAAAGATGGCCATTGTGTCCGTTTAAAACAGGGCGAAATGGAGGGTGCCACCGTGTTTTCTGAAGATCCTGCCGCCATGGCCCGGCACTGGATAGAACAGGGGGCACGCCGTTTACATCTGGTTGACCTGAACGGTGCGTTTGCCGGCAAGCCCCAAAACGCATCGGCCATCAAGATGATACTTGCCGAAGTTGGCGATGAAATTCCCGTGCAATTAGGTGGTGGCATTCGTGATCTGGATGCCATCGCACGCTGTCTTGATGACGGGATCAGCTACGTTATCATTGGCACAGCCGCAGTCAAGAACCCTGGTTTTTTGCATGATGCTTGCAGTGCCTTTCCCGGGCACATTATTGTTGGGCTGGATGCAAAAGAGGGCAAAGTGGCTGTTGATGGCTGGTCCAAACTGACAGGGCATGATGTCGTTGATCTGGCTAAAAAATTTGAAGGCTATGGTGCCGAGGCAGTGATTTATACCGACATCGGGCGAGATGGGATGTTGTCTGGAGTCAACATCGAAGCGACAGTCAAACTGGCCCAGGCGCTGACTATTCCGGTGATCGCCAGCGGCGGCATTGCCGGTTTGCAAGACATTCGGGCGCTGTGCCATGTAGCAGACGAGGGAATTATGGGAGCAATTACCGGCCGCGCGATTTATGAAGGCACGCTGGATTTCAAAGCCGCGCAAGCCGAGGCAGACGCGCTCTCTGGTCGCTAAGCCGATTTATTTAATGTCGTCTGCCATGTTAGCTAAACGCATCATTCCCTGTCTTGACGTGAATGCCGGTCGCGTCGTGAAAGGCGTCAACTTCGTGGCGCTGCGCGACGCGGGGGATCCCGTCGAAATTGCGCGTCGTTATGATGCGCAAGGTGCGGATGAAATCACCTTTCTGGACATCACGGCGAGTTCCGATGAACGTGACATTATTTTGCACATCATCGAGGCGGTAGCGTCTCAGGTGTTTATTCCTCTCACCGTCGGCGGTGGAGTACGTGCAGTGGCCGATGTGCGCCGTTTGCTGAATGCTGGTGCGGATAAAGTCAGCATGAATACCGCAGCGGTGACTAACCCGCAATTAGTGGCTGATGCGGCAGCCAAAGTGGGTGCGCAATGTATCGTGGTGGCGATTGATGCCAAGCAAACCAGCCCCGGCAAGTGGGAGGTGTTTACCCACGGCGGGCGTAAAAATGCGGGCCTGGATGCGATTGACTGGGCACGACAGGTGCAGTTGCTGGGGGCGGGTGAAATTTTACTCACCAG
>JAUSQB010000045.1 GCA_030652715.1 Rugosibacter sp. | reverse complement strand
GAAGAAATCGATGTCATTATCCCGGTGCTGAATCGGCTGCGGAGAGAGGGCATGCAGTTCGTCGGCCCGTTGCCAGCGGATACCTTATTCACCAAAAATGTACTCGCCGGGTCTGACGCGCAACTCGCGATGTATCACGATCAAGGCCTGGCCGTGCTCAAGTACGCGGCATTTGACGAAGGCATCAATGTCACCCTGGGGCTGCCGATTATTCGCACCTCGGTTGACCACGGCACAGCTTTTGATCTGGCGGGGACAGGCAAGGCATCAGCGAACAGCTTGTTTGCTGCCGTGGATGCCGCCATGGACATGACTCGGCAACGCAACTGACATGGTCCATCCTGCAAATAAAAAAATCAGCCAACCGGGAAGCCAGCTACGCGGCCACGTTGCGCGCAAACGATTCGGCCAGAATTTTCTGGTGTCCACCGCCATCATTCAGGAAATTGTCGATGCCATTGCGCCACGCGCGGGTGAAACGGTAGTTGAAATCGGCCCCGGCCTGGGGGCCTTGACCGAGCCATTGCTTGCGCGCATCGATCATCTGCAGGTGGTGGAAATTGATCGTGACTTGATTGCGCGCCTGCGCCAACGCTGGCCCGCCGAGCGTCTCACCGTGCATGAAGGAGATGCCCTTGACTTTGATTTTTCTGCACTCAAGCGCGCCGGGCCATTGAAGATCGTGGGCAATTTGCCGTACAACATTTCCAGTCCCCTGCTGTTTCACCTGAGCGAGAGCGCAACGGTGGTGCATGACATGCACTTCATGCTGCAAAAAGAAGTAGTGGATCGCATGGTGGCAGAACCCGGCAGCAGCGACTTTGGCCGTTTATCGGTGATGCTGCAATATCACTATCACATGGAATGCTTGTTCACCGTGCCACCGGACGCTTTTGAGCCGCCGCCTAAAGTGATGTCGGCCATTGTGCGCTTGATTCCGCGTGATAAGAAAAAAGTCGGTGCTGATGGTACGGCGCAAAGTGCCGACAATGAAACGGCAAAAGATGAAGCCCTCTTCGCGCGCATCGTTGCCGCCGCTTTTGGCCAGCGCCGCAAAATGTTGCGCAACACCTTGCGTAGTTTTATCGATGAGGCGGGTTTGACCGCACTGGGTATTTCGCCCACAGCGCGTGCAGAAGAGCTTGGCGTGGGCGACTATGTGCGTCTGGCGAATGCGCTAAAAAATGCGCCAACCCCGCAGCCACAAACCTAAGTTTTTTAAACGGTTACTGATGCCATGAAGATTGCCTCCTGGAATGTGAACTCTTTGAAAGTACGCCTGCCACATGTGCTGGATTGGCTCGTCGCAACACAGGCCGATGTTCTGTGTGTGCAGGAAACCAAAATGGAAGACAAGGTGTTCCCCTATGCCGAGCTTTTGGCTGCCGGGTATCACGCTGTCCATAACGGGCAGAAAACCTACAACGGGGTTGCCATTCTGTCGCGCAGTGAAATGACTGATGTAGCGTTTGATATTCCTGAGTTTGAGGACACACAAAAGCGCGTGATTGCAGCCACTGTCGATGGCGTGCGCATTGTTTGCGGCTATATGCCCAATGGCCAGGCTGTTGGCTCTGAAAAATATGCCTACAAGCTGCAATGGTATGCCGCCTTGACCCGCTGGCTCAAGCAAGAGATTGCACAGCATCCGCGACTTGCCCTGTTGGGCGACTTTAATATCGCACCGGAAGATCGCGACGTGCATGACCCCGTCGCCTGGAAGGATCAGATTTTATGCAGCGAACCAGAGCGCGCTGCGCTGCGTGATTTGCAAGCGCTGGGTCTGGCCGATGCGTTTCGGCTGTTTGATCAGCCCGAAAAAATATACTCCTGGTGGGATTATCGGCAGATGGGTTTTCGCCTTAATCGCGGCTTGCGCATCGATCATATTTTGCTCACGCCTGCGCTGGCAAACGTGTGCCGCACCTGTGTGATTGACAAAGCGCCCCGCAAGCTGGAACGCCCATCGGATCATGCGCCGGTGATCGCCGAGCTTTAAAAAAATCAATTCATGCTGTTTTAAATGGTGCCATCAAGCAGCATTTGACGCAGTTTGAATTTCTGAATTTTCCCCGAAGGCGTCATAGGCATCGCGTCCAGCGCAATCAAGCGCTCGGGGATGTATTGCAGGGTGACTTTTTGTGCTTTTAAAAAACCGACAACCGAAGGCAAATCCACGCTTTGCCCCGGCTTGGCGGTAACAATCGCACAGGCGCGTTCGCCGAGTCGATCATCCGGGTAGGCGACGATGGCCGCCATGGCGATGGCGGGGTGGCGATACAGCATGGTTTCAATTTCAGCGACCGGGATGTTTTCGCCGCCACGGATGATCACATCCTTGCTGCGCCCGGTAATGCGGATATAGCCCGCTGCATCGATGCGCGCCAGGTCTCCCGTGTCAAACCAGCCATCGGCATCGGTGGCATTCAGATGCGGGCGTTTCAAGTAGCCGCCAAAGTTGGAGCAGGCACGAACCAGGAGCTTGCCTGGCACATCAGGCGGGAGAGTTACCCCATTGTCATCGACAACTTTGACCTCCACGCCAGGCAAGGGGCAGCCGTCGCTGGTGAATGAGCGCTCGTCATCATCGAGCTTGGTCAGCGTGACCGCGCCGTTTTCCGTCATGCCCCAGGCAGCGACAATGTGCGCGCCCATGGCTTGACGTGCCTGTTCGACCAGTGGCCCCGGAATCGGCGTGCCGGCGCAAAGAAAGGTGCGCAGCGTGGGCACGCTGCTGCCCGATTCAACGACTGCCTTGGCGAGATCCGTCAAGAAGGGGGTGGAGGCCATGGTGAACGTAATGCCATACTCATTGATTAACTGCACCGCTTTGCGGGGGTCCCACATATCCTGCAGCACGGCGCTGGCTTGCAACATGATGGGCATCATCATGCCGTACAGAAAGCCTGTTTGATGCGCCATCGGCGAGGCAGCCAGGATGACATCCGTCGCGCCCATGTGCATTCGTTCTGCATAAGGGATGATGTTCGACATTGTCGTGTTCGCGGTGTGCATCACGCCCTTGGGCTCGCCCGTGGTGCCTGAGGTATACAGCAGTTGCGTGATGTCATCCGGGCCGGGCCGGTGGCGGCTCAATATCTCCTCGGCCTCTGGTTCTTCTTCCCATGCGGGCCCGCTGAGCAGTGTCTCGAAGCTGTTGGCGTTACTGCCGCCGACAATCACGATATGCTTTAAGTCTGGCAGTGTCGGTTGCAAGGCCGTCACCATCTCTTCATAGTTGAAGCTGCGGAATAGTTTTGGGGTAATGAGAACTTTTGCCTCGCCATGCTTGAGCATGAGCGATAACTCGTGCTCGCGAAAAATAGGCATCAGCGGATTCATCACGGCACCGATGCGCGAGCAGGCCAGATAGGTCAACGTGAACTGCCACCAGTTAGGCAGCTGGCAAGCCACCACATCATTGCGGCCTACACCCAAGCGCGACAAACCGATGGCGATGCGGTCGGCCATTGTGGCTAATTCGCGACAGGTGAAGCGCGTGATTTCACCAGACTCAGTTTTTACAGCGGTGAGGGCGATTTTGTCAGGAAATTTTTCTACGCAGGCAGCCAGGTCATCATTGATGGTTCTATCGTGCCAAAAGCCTTTTGCAATGCACGCGGCGCGGCGCGGTAGAAGCATGACAGCATCGAATTCCATGAGTTATCTCCTGTACTTTTTTTATTTTTAAACCTTAGGAAACACCGAATAAGTCCCACCTGAAGTGAACGAATTAATCGTCATGCTGTCAGACGATGTAAATCGATCATGGGAAGCGAAACGATGAAGCAAATGACACTGGCGACGACGGGTTTTGAGAAACACACGCGCGCGACGCGGAAGGCGGAATTTCTGGCGGAGATGGAACGGCTGATGCCGTGGGCGGTGATATGCGCCCTGATCGAGCCGCACTACCCGAAGGCGGGTAACGGCCGGCCGCCGATTGGCTTGGAACGTATGCTGCGCATGTACTGCGTTGCCAACTGGTTCAACCTCGCCGACGAAGCCTGTGAGGAAGCGCTCTACGACATTGCCCTGTTCCGCGATTTCTGTGGTTTC
Organism: Rugosibacter sp.; assembly: GCA_030652715.1. Classification (GTDB taxonomy): domain Bacteria; phylum Pseudomonadota; class Gammaproteobacteria; order Burkholderiales; family Rhodocyclaceae; genus Rugosibacter. The sequence continues at coordinate 257 of JAUSQB010000045.1, read as the reverse complement.
GACTTGGGCGACGAGTCCATCGCCGACGCCACGACCTTGGCGAACTTTCGTCATCTGCTCGAAGTCCATGATCTTGGCACGGCGATCTTCGCCAAGGTTGGAGAATTGCTGCAAGCGAATGGTTTGCGTCTGTCGGGCGGCACCATTGTTGATGCCACCCTGATCGCCGCGCCGCCCTCGACCAAGAACCAGGACAAGACCCGCGACCCAGAGATGCATCAGGTCAAGAAAGGCAACCAGTGGCACTTCGGCATGAA
>JAUSQB010000041.1 GCA_030652715.1 Rugosibacter sp. | reverse complement strand
GGCGTGCCGGCGCGGGCGTACAGCAAGCGCAGATAATCGTGAATTTCCGTAACGGTGCCAACGGTAGAGCGAGGGTTGTGGCTGGTGGCTTTTTGTTCGATGGAAATGGCGGGCGAGAGCCCCTCGATCAAATCAACATCCGGTTTTTCCATCATCTGCAAAAACTGCCGCGCATAGGCCGAGAGCGATTCGACATAGCGACGCTGGCCTTCGGCGTAAAGCGTGTCAAACGCCAGCGAGCTTTTGCCGGAGCCTGACAGGCCCGTGATTACCGTGAGCCGGTTGCGGGGTAAATCCAGGTTGATGTTTTTCAGATTGTGCGTGCGCGCACCGCGAATTTTGATGGTGTCCATAAATCAGCATGCTTCATGCGTAAAGAAAACGGCTGCAGGGTAGCCGGTTAATGTACTAATATACGCGACTTGATTCATTCATCCGTCCCCACCCATGTCTGACCACCTAACCGACGCCATGAGCCGCGAGGAAAAGCGCGCCGGCGTATCGTTAGCCGCTATTTTTGCCTTGCGCATGCTGGGCATGTTCTTGATTCTGCCGGTGTTCGCCATCCATGCCCACACGCTGCCAGGGGGAGATAACCTCACGCTGGTAGGCCTTGCGCTAGGCGCCTATGGTTTGACCCAGGCGTTTTTTCAGATTCCATTTGGCATGGCGTCCGATGCCTTTGGGCGCAAACGGATGATTGTTTTTGGTTTGTTGATTTTTGTGATCGGCTCGGTGGTTGCTGCGTTGGCAACCGATATTTACTGGACGATTTTTGGTCGGATTGTGCAAGGCGCGGGCGCTATTTCCGCAGCTGTTACCGCTTTGGCGGCTGATTTAACGCGCGAGCAACACCGCACCAAAGTGATGGCAATGATAGGTTCATCCATAGGTCTGGTTTTTGCCCTCTCGCTGGTGATTGCCCCCGTGCTTTACGCCATCATAGGCATGAGCGGTATTTTCTGGATGACCGGCGGGTTAGCGCTGACAGCCATTGCTGTGGTGGTCTACATCGTGCCTGAGCCGCCACCGCCGCATCCCGGCCCACGCGTTCCGTTGCGCGAAGTGTTGGTCAATACCCAGTTGCTGCGGCTCAATCTGGGGATTTTCATCCTGCATATGTCGCAGATGATGATGTTTGTCGTGGTGCCTGGGTTATTGATCAGCACGGGGGATTTACCGCTGGCCTCGCATTGGAAAGTTTATTTGCCGGCCGTACTGCTCTCGTTTGTGCTCATGGTGCCGGCGATTATTTATGCTGAAAAACGCCAAAAACTTCGTACGGTCTTTGTTTCCGCCATCATTTTATTGCTGCTGACGCTGCTGCTTCTCGGTTTGCAAGGCAATCATTTTTCCATTGTGGCCGGTGGTCTGCTGAGCTTTTTTGTAGCTTTCAACCTGTTGGAAGCCATGCTGCCCTCATAGATTTCTCGCGTTGCGCCGCCACGGGCAAAGGGCGCTGCACTTGGCGTATACAATACAACGCAGGCGCTAGGCTTGTTTTTTGGCGGAGCACTGGGTGGTTGGCTGGCGAAGCACTTTGGCCCGCAAAGCGTGTTTGTTTTTGCGGCCGCAATGACTACGCTCTGGCTAGTTGCTGCTGCTACCATGCGACCCGTTTTGCTTCGCCAGCCAATGCCTGCAAAAAATCTATTGGCCGACCAAGGCTGATTTAATTAAGAAATCGTTAACACATTCTCATGAAGGAGATTCGCCATGGCCTCAGTAAATAAAGTCATTCTGGTTGGCAACCTGGGTAAAGACCCTGAATCGCGCTATATGCCCAATGGCGATGCCGTGGTGAATATCACGCTGGCCACCACCGATACGTGGAAAGATAAAGGGACCGGCGAAAAGAAAGAAGCCACCGAGTGGCACCGTGTGGTGTTCTTCCGCAAGCTGGCCGAGATCGCCGGGCAATATCTCAAAAAAGGCTCGCAGGTGTATATCGAAGGTTCGCTCAAAACCCGCAAGTGGGAAAAAGACGGACACACGAACTACACCACCGAAATTGTGGCCGACTCGATGCAGATGCTCGGTAGCCGACAAGGCATGAGTCCAGGTACGGGCTCAAACGATGCTCCCCCGCGCGAGAACAATTATGGTGCCGCGCCTGCCGCTGCAGGCAAACCAGCACCTGCCGCACAGGCGAGCAGCAACTTCAATGATTTCGAGGATGATATTCCGTTTTAGCCAGTAGGCGGGCCAGGTTCGGCAGGTTTCGTATAGCAACATTCAACAGGCAAGCCAACCCGAACCGATCATCTGCGACCCATGCGTTTATCCATGCCTGAAAAACTGAAACTGCTCTCCTGGCGCGATGTTGTCTTTATCGCCATACCTTCACTATTGCTGATTCTGGCAGCTTTTTGGGTGGCGGCGAGGTATATCAAACCTGCGCCGCCTGCGCGTATGGTGATTAGCACGGGTAGCGAAGGCGGTGCTTATCAGCGTTTTGGTGCCTTGTATAAAGATGTGCTGGCAAAGAATGGTGTCGAGCTGGTCGCCAAGCCCTCCGCCGGTTCGCCAGAAAATCTGCAACGCCTGCGTGAGCCGGGTTCTGGTGTGGATGCTGCGTTTATTCAAGGCGGGACGGTACTCTCTAAAAGCGATGATGATGCTCTGGTTGCGCTGGGCGAACTGTATTACGAACCCCTGTGGATTTTCTATCGTGATGGTGTACTCAAAGAGGGCGCTCGCATGCTGGACCTCAAAGGCAAGCGCCTGGCGATTGGACAAGTGGGCAGCGGTACCGAGCGTTTATCCATGGAGGTGCTTTCTGCCAACGGTATTGACGCGCAGAACACACCCTTGATTGCAGCCGGTGGGTTCGAGGTCGCAGCGCAATTGCAAACTGGCGAGATTGATGCGGTGTTTGTTGTCGGACCCACGCAATCAGCGCTGGTTTGGGCCTTGCTTTACAGCCCTGGCGTGCATTTGCTGGACATCACCCAGGCCGAAGCCTATACGCGTCAATTTGCTTATCTCAAACATCTGGTTTTGCCTCGCGGTGCTATCAACCTGGTGCGGGATATTCCGCCACGTGATATTCAGATGATCTCTACAACCGCAACCCTGCTGGCGCGTGAAGATACGCACCCGGCGCTGCTCTGGCTTCTGCTGCAAGCTGCCAGAGAAGTACATGGCGAGCCTGGCGTCTTTCAAAAATCGGCCGAGTTTCCGCGCATGGAGGGAAATGGCGAATTTCCCATGGCACAAGAAGCCGTACGCTATTACACCAATGGCAAACCTTTCTTGCAGCGCTATTTGCCTTTTTGGGCAGCGATTCTGGTCGACCGGTTGCTGGTACTTCTGGTGCCCATTCTGGCCGTGTTGTATCCCCTCTTCAGATTTGCGCCCGGCCTATACGGCTGGCGCGTCCGTTCGCGCATTTATCGGCGATATGGCGAGCTGAAATTCCTTGAAAGCGAAGTGGAAGAAGACCCGCAGCGCCACACGCGCGACGAGTGGTTGCAGCGGCTGGATGAGATCGAAGCCGATGTCAGCAGCATTCGCACGCCACTGGCCTTTGCCGGCATGTTCTACACCCTGCGCCAGCATACCGGGCTGGTGCGCGAGACGATCATGAAGCGCACAGCAGGCTGATTCACTGCTTTTTGCGTTGTTTGGTGCACTTTTTCGTCCGCCAAGGGGAGGCACTGCCTGCAGTCGGCTCTGCATTTCTTGCAGCCGACTTCAAAACTTCGCACCGTACCGCTAGTGCCGACTTTTGTTCGACGAATGCCTCGCTGGCATGCCTGACTGCCATGCCAGAAAAGGCGCGGCAGTCAGGACGAGACAATCAGCGGGCACTAACATTCAGAGCGGAGGTATCTACGCCCTGGACTCCTTGCACACTGCCCGCGATTTCTCCGGCCTTTCGTCGAATATCTTCACTGGTTACTGTGCCAGACAAGGCCACTATTCCCTTAACTGTTGCCACTGAGATACCGATCAATTTACCCGATGCGAGAGCCTCCTTGACCCTGGCGGTGATGGCCGAATCGCTGAGCGCGCTCTGTGTCGTGCCAGGTGTTGCTGGATAGGGATCGGCGGCATGGCTCATGGTTGAACCGGCTGCGAGTAGGGATATTGCTGAAATGCGTAATAACGAAGTGATGGATAACATGGAATTTCCTTTCAATGTGTCATTGGAATGTATCGGTTAACAACGCCAAAGTTTGACGTAATGGATGCCACGCAATTCGTGTGCCAATCTATTTAATCTTTTTAAATCAGTGAGTTAATTTTATTTGGTATCCCGTAATAGACAAGCAGCTGTCGCACAGCACCGACTGGATTGCCTGTGCGGCTCGTAGCTTGCTGATATTCATGGAATATTTCTGTCGCTGAACAGAGACAGCTGCCCAGAGCGTTTTTCGGGCGGCAACCTTTAGCAACGCTTTGCTGTGGACTGCCTTCGGGTCGCCTTCAGGGATTTTTAGTGATTTTTATCCAGCATCACCCGCAAGCGCTGCCCCGAGAGTTCGACTTCGTTCCACGTCGGAGCAGCAATTCTGAATTCGCCGCGATCAATCTGCTCGATGCTTTGACTGAAGGGAATCCCGGAGGGAATCTGCAGGGAGCCGACGATGTGATAGCTGTCCTCCCGCTTTTGCAGGATGCGCGCATTCCCGCTCCCTGAGTCATTCCAGGTATTTTTGGTAAGCACGACGGCTTCTTGTGCGCCATCGCTATTCAGATCGACGAGCCACACGGCGCATTGCGACTCGGTATCGAAGCATCGCCGTAGCTGCCAATCCTTCGCTTCGACTTGTATCGCTTTCAAAAGTGCGTCACTGGGTCTGGCTGCGGCAGGCAGCATGCGCAGCCGTGTTTTGAGTTCGGCGGTGGTGAGCGATTTGATCTCCGCCTCGAGTTGGTAGCGTTGTTTTTGGGCAAGAATCTGTTTTGCTCTGGAGGCGATGATCGTGCGATTCGGGTGATCTATTCCGGCGGCCAGTGTGTTGAGCGCCTGCTGGCCGTATTTCCCGGCCTGCCAGCGCAGGTAGTCGAAATCGAACTTGTCGCTCGCAATGGTCTGATTGCGCAGACGTTGCAACTGGCTGTCGACGGCAATGCGCCGCGCATCTGCCAGGGGAGAGAGCAGTGCAATCAGGCCGAGAGACATCACCACCGCAACGCAGACATTGGTTGTGCCAATGGAGCCGAGCCAACTGTTGCGCCGCAGTGAAGATGCTGCGTAGCCGATGACATAAAGCGTTGCCAGCAGCAGCACGAAAATGCCCCACACCCGGTCTTCGCTCCAGCCGTGTTGCTGGATGCGCAGGCTCATGGCCCACCAGGCAATGCCCACGACAACAGGCAGGGCGATCCATGCCATGGCGAGCAAGCGGCGCAGGAGTTTGTTATAGGGTGGAATCGTTTGTCCATCCTGATAAGCCGCATTGGTGAAACCAATCGCCAGTGCTACGCACCAGAGCAGAATGAGTGCAGCGTTGCGGGTCTTGAATAGCGCTTCGACACCCGTGAAAGGCAAGGCTATGACCCAGGTGAGAATGAAGGCCATCAGTAGCGGCAACAGCCAGGCCAGCAGGGAAAGCTGGAATTTGCGCAAGGTGATGAGCATCTCGGCGCGCGCCAGCGCCAGCGCAAAAGCGGTGCCAAAGGCGATGCCGGTGACGGGGATGGCGAAAATTGGTTTCGTTATCAGTTCGAAGGCAAACTTAAGGCCGATCAGCCCCAGTAGCGCCGACCCAGCGAATAGCACCATCCAGAAGAGACCCGTTAATGCGGCGGCGCTGGCGCCAAGAATGATGTTGCGCCATGCGGTTTCAAAAAGTTCGTGATAGGGCCAGCGTTTCGCCGATGCATCGACATGGGCGAGCAGGGGAATCAGGACAAAACCGAGAATGCCAGCGGCGAATAGATCGGAGGGACGGGCGAATGGTATGCCGCTGAAAGGATTGAGGTTGGTTGAGATGTTATCGATCCATCCGCTGTAAGCACCGAGCAGCGGGAAAAGAATCGCGACGCAGGCCAGCAGCAGCAAACGGCGGCGCTGCGTGAGCGTAGCAATGCCCTCGGACAGATAAACCGCCAAAGGCAGTGCCAGAGAGAGATAAAGGATTGCTCGCCCGCTCACCGGGTCGGTGGCAGGCCAGATTTTTAGCGCATGAGACTGCCACAAACCCCAAAAACACCATCCTTGTGCAGCACCAATCAACAAGAGTCTTCTGAACATGCTGTATTCCCCTCTTTTTAGGATGCTTTGCTATCTCTTGAGCGTATTTCCCCGCAACAGGTCGGCTGCACGCCGTGTTACGAATCCCGACTTTTTACAGTATTCACAATCGACGTATTTTTTCCAGTAGCGCAGTCGTTGATTTTTGATGAATGAACGGGATGGAGTGCACGCTGCCGCCCCAGCCAGCGACTTCGCGGTAGCCAACGATTTTCTCGATTGGCCAGTCGCCGCCTTTGACCAGCACATCGGGCTTCAGCGCGAGTATCAGATCCAGCGGCGTGTCGGTGTCGAACCAGGAGACGAGGTCAACGCTGGCGAGCGCTGCCACCACGGCTGCGCGGTCGGCCAACGGGTTCAGCGGGCGGTCATCGCCCTTGCCGAGGCGTTTTACGGAGGCATCACTGTTCAGCGCGACGACCAGGCTTGCGCCCAGTGCTCGTGCCTGGGCGAGATAGGTGACATGGCCGCGGTGCAGGATGTCGAACACGCCG
>JAUSQB010000030.1 GCA_030652715.1 Rugosibacter sp. | reverse complement strand
CCTACAACATCAATGCCGATGTGGTGGCCGGCAAAATCGCCGAAGTGCTCAAGGCTGAAAAACTGGTCATGCTGACCAATACACCCGGCGTACTCGATAAAGCAGGCAACCTCTTGACCGGCATCACGCCGCGCGAGATTGACGACATGGTGGCCGATGGCACGTTGTCCGGCGGCATGCTGCCCAAAATCGGCTCGGCACTGGACGCAGCGCGCAGCGGCGTAAAAAGCGTGCACATCATTGATGGCCGCGTTGAGCATGCCTTGCTGCTGGAAATTCTGACCGATGATGGCGTCGGTACCTTGATTAAATCCAAATAACAGAACATCTATGAACGAACCACGAAACGAGCCACGCAATACCCAGGTGGGCGAAAAAAAGCTGGTCATTTTGCAAACCATCGCCGAAATGCTCGAACGGCCTACCGCTGAAAAAGTCACAACGGCGCTGTTGGCAAAGCAACTGAATGTCTCCGAAGCCGCGCTGTATCGCCACTTTGCGAGCAAGGCGCAGATGTATGACGGCTTGATCGAATTCATCGAAGGCGGTGTGTTCAGCGTGATCGGGCAGATTGAATCCGCCGAGGAATCCGGCTTGAAGCAGGCGGAGGCCATTGTCGCCTCGCTGTTGCGCTTCGCGCAAAAAAACCGTGGCTTGACGCGTGTCTTGGTAGGCGATGCACTGGTGCATGAAAACCCGCGTTTGCAGACGCGCATCAATCAACTGCTCGACCGCATCGAAGCCACGCTCAAGCAGTGCCTGAAAATCGCCACAGCGCAGGGCGCGTTAAGCGCCGGGCATGATTGCAGCGCCCACGCCAACCTGCTGGTCTGCTACACGCTGGGCCGCTGGCAGCGCTTTGTCAAAAGCGGCTTCAAGGAAGACCCGCTGGCACAATGGTCGGCACAATGGCCGCTTTTGGCGAGGTAATACGGCGAGAAAAAACACTTGCCGCCGTATCACCACCGCCGACTTTTACGCTTTCTACGCCAGCAACAACGCCGCCGCTTCCAGCGCAAAGTACGTCAGGATGCCATCGCAGCCGGCGCGCTTGAAG
>JAUSQB010000025.1 GCA_030652715.1 Rugosibacter sp. | reverse complement strand
CGCTTGATGGCAATGCGCAGATCATGCAGCGATGCTGGATTTTCATAGTGCACAGCGCGTATGCGCCGCGAGACGTGTTTGCTCATGCTGTGCAGACGTGTTGCAGCAAAGCGAGGCAGGGGCAAGCTGGGTGGGTTGATGTGCGCGGTTTCTTGTTGATGCAGGGTTTGTAATGCGATGAGCAGGGCATGTCCGTAGGCGGGTGAATCAAGCAGCGCAAGGGCTTTTTTGCGGGCGTGCTGCCGCTGCTGCTTCATGGCGGCACACAAGGCTATTAGCGGCGCCTTGTGTGAGTCACGCTGTTTTTTGGCCATCGCGGCAAGCACGGGTGCGGCAATGTCTGCATGCAGTACATCCAGATCACGCACTTGGCCGAGCTGCACCATGAGCGGGGTAAAGGCATCTTTTAGTGCCAAGGTAAAGCTGGCGGGCAGCATGGGCGAAAAAACCCGCAATGCGGCGCGCAACCGGCGCATGGCTACGCGCATCTGGTGAATATATTCAGGATTTTCCGTATGCAATGCGCCGTAGTGGTTTTGCTGTAAATGCTCAAGGCAGGTCAGGGCGATGTTGCGAAAAGCCGCTGGCGGCGACAGATAGGGCGAGATTGATATTTTGGTCGCTTTAACCGGTTGCCATGGGATGCTGCTGTGTAGCTGATATCCGCGCTCGGCCTTGGAGCGCGCTGCGGGTGTAAGCACCAGGCTTTCCGTCAATGGCAGGGCCAGATCAAAGAGCGCATTCAGCGGGGCATGATCGAGTTCCAGTTCGACTTCTGAAATCTCCGTGCGTTCGTCCCCTGCGGTAATCCAGCCGCGATCAAGCGTGAGCAGCACGGCGCCGGGAGCGGCTGAAAAACGCCAGGTCTGGCGTTGAAAATGGGTTTCGAAAATGGGGGTAAGTTGTGCCAAAAGGCGCGGACGTTGCAGCCATGTGCGTACTTTTTTTGCAGTGATGGCAGAAAAATCAAACCGGCCGACATAGGGCACCTCCCATTCCGGGCGGCTGGACAGGCCTGCGGCGGCTGTGCCGGCTAATTTCACGGTTTGCAGCCAGCGGCGGCCCTGGCGTCGCAAGCGCAGGGCAATGCCGTGGCGGTGCAGGGCGAGGTCGGGCGTGTCGTAGTAAATGTTGTCCAGCATTTCCGTCTGGCGATGTACGGCTTTTTTAAGCAGCGGGTGACGCAAAAAACGCCGCTGCTCTTTTTCTGCCAGACTGAGCTTGAGTTCGACTTCTTTAGCCATGCTGTTCGGCAAACCACTGCAACTTGTGATGCAGGGTAACCACGGTGCCCACGATGATCAGGGTCGGTGCGCGCAGTTGTGCTGCTGCGGCGAGCGCAGGCAAAGTTGTCAAGGTACCGGTGACAGTGCGCTGGCTGGGTTGCGTGCCATGCTGCACGATGGCGGCGGGCCAGTCGGGTGGCAGACCGTGTGCCATCAGTTTTTCACACAGTATGGGCAGGCCCAGGAGCCCCATGTAGATCACTACCGTTTGCTGGCGACGGGCAAGACCCGGCCAATCGAGGTTCATGCTGCCGTCTTTGAGGTGCCCGGTGACAAAAACGCAGGCTTGAGCATGGTCGCGGTGCGTGAGCGGAATGCCCGCATAGGCGGCAACGCCTGCTGCTGCGGTGACGCCGGGCACGACCTCGAAGGGAATGCCATCTGCTGCCAGGGTTTCGACTTCCTCGCCGCCACGCCCAAAAATATACGGGTCGCCGCCTTTCAGGCGCACGACGCGTTTTCCGGCTTGTGCCAGCCGCACCAGCAGATGATTGATTTCTTCCTGTGGCAAGGCATGCTTGCCGCGCTGCTTGCCGGCATAGATGCGCTCTGCATCTGTATGTGCGAGATCAAGGATGGCCGGGGCTACCAAGTTGTCATGGACGATGGTATCGGCCTCAGCGATCAGGCGCGCGGCTTTGCAGGTAAGCAGGTCCGGGTCGCCGGGCCCGGCACCGACCAGATAAACCCATCCAGGCTGGGCGTGTTGTGAGATTTCTTTCATGTCCGCTATGCTATCAGCTTGGCATATTCAATGTCATACTGACACGGCGTCCCGCTATAATTCTTCGCTGCCATCGTGTTGAGCGCCGTATCACCAGCACCGTCCAAAACGGACTCAAGACTTTTTCAAATCCTGTGACAGGGTAAGCGCCATGATTCCTACGCTCGTTTTCGACATCGAAACCATTCCCGACGTTGCCGGGCTGCGTCTTTTGCACGAGTTGCCAGCTACGCTTGGCGATGCCGAAGTCGCTGAATTCGCCATGCAGCGGCAACGGGCAAAAAATGGCAGTGATTTTTTGCCATTGCATCTGCAACGCATTGCGGTTATTTCATGCGCTTTGCGCAGCGACGAAGGCTTTCGCGTTTGGTCGCTGGCAGAGCCCAAATCGAATGAAGGCGAAATCATCCAGCGGTTTTTCGATGGCGTGGAAAAATTCACGCCGCAATTGGTGTCGTGGAATGGCGGCGGGTTTGATCTTCCCGTGCTGCATTATCGCGGCCTGATGCACAACGTCACCGCGCCGCGTTACTGGGATATGGGCGAAGGCGATTACCGGGATTCACGCGATTTCAAATGGAACAATTACATCAGCCGTTATCACTCGCGGCATCTGGACTTGATGGATTTGCTCGCCATGTATCAAGCGCGCGCCAATGCGCCACTCGATCAACTGGCGCGATTGATGGGCCTGCCGGGCAAGCTGGGCATGGATGGCTCTGCCGTGTGGGGTGCCTGGTGCGAGGGGCGCATCGACGAAATTCGCGATTATTGCGAAACGGACGTGGTGAATACCTGGCTGGTTTTTTTGCGTTTCCAACTCATGCGCGGCCTGCTAAGCGCTGCTGAACATGAGAGTGAAATTGCGCTGGTAAAGACAAGCCTCGCTGCCATTGATGCGCCGCACTGGACGGAGTTTCTTGCTGTCTGGGCGGGATCAGCCCGGTGATGTTGCGGGTGCGGTTTGACCCGCCAGCATGGCGGCGCGGCTGGCCGGGGTTTCCAGGGTGATGCGGCCCAGCTTGCCGGCACGAAAATCAGTGAGGAAAATCATCGCGGCTTTTTCCAGATCGAGCTCCTTGCCGCGCCGTTGCTGCACGCAACCGCGTTTTTTAGCCACGGCTTCGAGAACGCCAACGCCA
>JAUSQB010000023.1 GCA_030652715.1 Rugosibacter sp. | reverse complement strand
CCAAGGCGGCGGTGAAGGCGAGAACTTCTTTTAAATCCAGCGCAGGCCAGAAGTTGAACATGCCCGCCTTGGCGGCATGATCTACTACTACGCCAACGCCACCGGCCATGCTGCTGACCTCGCCGCCTATCCACAGCATGCCGATGACGATAATGATCATTTGCAGAAAATCGGTAATCGCCACGGCCCACATGCCGCCGAACAAGGTGTAGATGAGTATGGTGGATGAGCCTATCCACATTCCGGCAACGCGGCTGATTTCTCCTTCAGACAGCACATTAAAAACCAGGCCCAGCGCTGTGATTTGTGCGCCCACCCAGCCCAGATAAGAGATGACGATGGCCAGGGTGGTGGCTGTTTCAACCGTGCGGCCAAAGCGTTTGCGATAAAAATCGCCCACGGTTAACAGGTTCATGCGATAAAGAGGCCTGGCGAAAAACAGGCCGACCAGGATCAGGCACAGCGCGGCACCAAACGGATCTGCCACAATCCCGTGCAAGCCCTCTTCGAGAAAGGTTGCGGGAATGCCGAGCACGGCCTCTGCACCGAACCAGGTGGCAAACACGGTAGCGATCACGATGTAAAAGGGCAGATGACGCCCTGCGATGGCAAAGTCGCGCGCATTGTGTACGCGGGTTCCTGCATACAGGCCGATGCCGACTGAGATAATCCAATAAGAAATGACAAACCAGAACAACATGCTCATCGACGCTTTGTCTCCTGCAGATATTTAGTTCACATGGAGTTAATAAGAGGGCTCTATGCAATTCGTGAAAGGCTCATCCCAAGCGCATGAGCAACGCAACTAACAGGCCACCCAAGAGTAGTGTAAATAATGTGCTGATAACCAGCAACCAGCGGGTTTGGGTGACTTGGGTGCGCAGCTTGGCAAGCTCGGTTCGCACCTGGGCATCACGATCCATGCTGAGTGCCTGATGTGCCAGACGGGGTAGCGCGGGTAACAGGGAAACCCATGCGGGCGCTTCACGTTGCAGTTGATTGCGCAGGCCGCGCCAGCCAATTTGCTCGCTCATCCAGCGCTCGAGAAAAGGCTTGGCGGTTTTCCACAGGTCAAGATCGGGGTCAAGCTGGCGGCCG
>JAUSQB010000022.1 GCA_030652715.1 Rugosibacter sp. | reverse complement strand
AGTGACGATGGACTATGCGGCGGATAAGGCCGACATTTTCGTCACCTGCACGGGCAACTACCATGTCATCACGCATGACCACATGGCGAAGATGAAAGACCAGGCGATTGTGTGCAACATCGGGCATTTCGACAACGAGATTGAAGTGGCTGCGCTGGAAAAATACCAGTGGGATGAAATCAAGCCGCAGGTCGATCACATCATTTTCCCCGACGGAAAACGTATCATCCTGCTGGCCAAGGGCCGTCTGGTGAATCTGGGTTGCGGCACGGGGCATCCGAGCTATGTGATGTCGTCGTCATTCGCTAATCAAACCATTGCACAAATTGAATTATTTACGCGCAATGCGGATTACCCAGTCGGCGTGTATACATTACCCAAGCATCTGGATGAGAAAGTGGCGCGCCTGCAATTGAAGAAGCTCAATGCACAACTCACTGAGTTAACCGAGCAACAGGCAACATATATTGGCGTAGCGAAAACCGGCCCTTACAAGCCAGAACATTATCGTTATTAAATTTCAATAAACACCTAAAGTCGGCGCTGGTAACACGGCGAGCACCGTGCATTTGTCGTATTACCAGCGCCGTCCAGGAACGGACTTTTGAATCCGCCTCTGGACAAAACTTTTTTAAAGACAAACCATGAACCTCGAACTCTCCATTGAATTCTTCCCGCCGCAAACGGCGGAAGGCATAGCAAAATTGCGTGAAGCGCGCGAACAGCTGGCGGTACTGAAACCGGCCTTTTTCTCTGTCACTTACGGTGCTGGCGGTTCGACGCAGGAGCGCACGCTGGCGACCGTCAGCGAAATTGCCGCCGCAGGCCATGTCGCCGCGCCGCATTTGTCGTGCATCGGTGCAACGCAGGCGAGCATCCGTGAATTGCTCGCCCTCTTTCGCTCGCGCGGCATCCGCCGCATTGTCGCCTTGCGCGGCGATTTGCCCTCCGGCATGGCCGCCCCCGGGGAATTCCGTTATGCCAATGAGTTGGTCGCATTTATTCGAGCAGAAACGGGCGATGCGTTTCACATTGATGTGGCGGCCTACCCCGAATGGCATCCGCAAGCCAAAACACCGCGCGACGATTTGCTCAACTTCAAACGCAAGGTAGACGCGGGGGCAAACGCTGCCATCACGCAATATTTTTACAACATTGACGCGTTCGAGAATTTCGTCGCCGATACCCGTGCGCTGGGCGTCACTGCGCCCATTATTCCGGGCATCATGCCCATTGCCAGCTTCTCAAAACTGGCGCGTTTTTCGGATGCCTGCGGTGCTGAAATTCCACGCTGGATGCGCAAGCAGTTCGAAAGCCTGGGCGACGATACGGCGTCGGTGCAAGCCTTCGGGCTGGATGTCGTCACCGATCTGTGCCAGCAACTCATCTCACGCGGTGTGCCGGGTCTGCATTTTTATTCCATGAACCAATCCCGCCTGACGCTGGAAATCTGCCGCCGACTGGGCATAGGTTAGGCTTTCTTGTTATTTCGTATCCGCGCGCTGTCGTTGTGTTGTCGTTGATGCGCCAGCCACAGCACCCATGCCGCCCAGCCCAGCGCACCCACCGCCAGCAGCCCGCCAGTTGCGCGCGCAAATCGCCCCCAGGCATGGGCATGCTGCAATCCGCCCAATGTCTCGAACAGATAAATCCAGTCATGCGGCCCATCCTCGCCAGTGTGGCCGCCGAGCAACATGAGCTGCGGGTCGAGGGCGTCGTAGATGTAGGGCGCCAGATCAACAAAACTGATCCCTGTCCACCATAAGCAAACCGCCGCGCCGAACGGGTCGCGGTTTTTTAGCAGGAAGGCCACGCCAATCGCCAGTGGCAAGAAAATCTGGAACAGACTGCCACCAGCGATAGTCATGAATTCGCCGAACGGCCTGAACAGAACATGCCCGGCTTCGTGGATCACCAGCAGAATATTGTGCATGAAACTCTGCCCGACTTCGCCATTGGTAACATCGCGCGTTATCAGATACAGCCCCCAAACCAGCAGCGCGAGAAGAACGGCTGCCCGCCCCGCCAGCAACGCAGGGTCGCCCGCATCTTTGCCGGGCAAGGTCCGCAAGCGCTCGTGCCAGAGATCGTTTTCGTCAGGGTTTTCAACGACAGCAGCGGCCCTTCGCGTGATGCGCTGCGGCGGCCATTTATGCATATACACTCCGCAGGCCGGGCAGGCATCCGTTGCGCCCAGCGGCTGCGGCGGAATATGGCCGCACTTCGGACAAGCAATGAAAGACGCAGGCATGCACTACTCTTGCTGGTAACAGCAGCCAAGCATATCAAGCTGTTTGTATAGCAGTTGGCTCATAGCGAAATTCCACAGTGTTAAAATTTGTCATCTTAAACGCAAACTCGACGCAAACCCGCGAAGCAACTCGCGGCAAATGCCAGGACAACCACAGGGGCAAACGTATGGCCGGACATTCCAAATGGGCCAATATTCAGCATCGCAAGGGGCGTCAAGACGCCAAGCGGGGCAAGGTATTTACCAAACTGATCAAGGAAATCACCGTCGCCGCCAAAATGGGCGGAGGCGACATCACCGCCAACCCGCGCCTGCGCATGGCGATTGAAA
>JAUSQB010000498.1 GCA_030652715.1 Rugosibacter sp. | reverse complement strand
TGCGGCATGCCGACGCCTTCGACAATCCGCGTGTTGCAGATGGAGCCAGTACCTATACCGACTTTTACGCCATCGGCGCCGTGATCTACCAGCGCTTTGGCGGCATTGGCAGTAGCGACGTTGCCACCGATCACATCCACCTGCGGGAAGTTTTTCTTGACCCAGGCTACACGTTTTAGCACGCCTTCTGAGTGACCATGCGCGGTATCCACCACAAGGACATCCACGCCTGCTTCGGCGAGCAGCGTGGCACGCTCTTCTGTGCCCTCGCCCACACCAATCGCTGCGCCTACGCGCAAATGACCCAAGCTGTCTTTTGCTGCCAGCGGGTGTTCGGATGACTTGAGAATATCTTTCACTGTCATCAAGCCGAGCAATTCAAAATCGTCGCCAATGACCAGCACGCGCTCCAGGCGATGCTTATGCATCAAGGCCTTGGCTTCTTCGACTGTGGCACCCTCTTTCACAACAACCAGCCGTTCACGTGGCGTCATGATGGACGCCACCGGATCATCCATACGTGTCTCGAACCTCAGATCGCGATTGGTCACAATCCCTACTACCCGCCCCGCCTCGACAACCGGCAAACCGGAAATACGGTTTTTGCGTGTCAGTGCAATCGCCTCACGCACCGTCATGGAAGGCGGGATGATGATTGGGTCCTTCAAGACGCCTGACTCGAACCGCTTGACCTTGGAAACCTCTGCTGCCTGCTGCACGGGGGTAAGATTCTTGTGCACAATGCCAATCCCGCCTTCTTGCGCCAAAGCAATGGCTAACCGCGCTTCGGTCACGGTATCCATGGCTGCAGACACCAGCGGCATATTTAACTGAATGTTGCGCGTAAGACGTGTTGCAAGACTGACATCACGTGGGAGGATCGCCGAGTGAGCGGGAACCAGGAGGACATCGTCAAAGGTCAGTGCCTTCTGAATAAGTCGCATAGCAGGTAAATTCCTTGGTACCAAAATCATATTATACGCGGAGACACTGTACCAGCGTGCTGTAACCTGCGTTATCGCCGTACCACCAGCGCCGACTTTTCGTGTTTTTGCGCTGTTTTTGCGTCAGTGGCTAACGACCGGCACTCGATGGCCTACGCCATCGAGCCATCCACCAGGCGAGTATTCCCGACGCCTTTTTTCATGGCTTTGCCTTCGGCGGCGCGCTGCTTGCGGACTTCTTTCGGATCAGCGATCAGGGGGCGGTAAATTTCTACCCGGTCGCGATCACGCAACAGCGTATCCGGTTTCACCAGCTTGGCAAAAATGCCCAGCTTATTCGTTAGCGTTAAATCAATCTCAGGGTATCGCGCAAGCAAACCAGACTGCTCAACCGCCTGCTGCACAGTGCTGCCTGAATCCAGCTGAAGACTGATGACTTCCTGACGCTCAGGCAAAGCATAGACAATCTCTATTGTCAGCTTATCGTTGCCCGCAGTTTTATCCATGAATTTTCTGCGCCCGTTTGACGAATGATTCAACCAAAGTTTCAGTGATATGACTGAACACCGGGCCGAGAACTTTTTCCAGCAAGCGATTGGAAAACTCGTAGTGCAACCGAAACTCGACTTTGCAGGCAGTCTCACCTAGCGGCAAAAAGCGCCATTGACCATCCATGCGCTTAAGCGGCCCATCGGTTAGCGTAATGTGCATTAAGTGCGGTGTTTCTTTCGCATTATCCGTCGAAAAATGCGATTTGATGCCGTGATAATTGATATGCAGTGTGGCAGCCGTGCGCGTTGCCGTGCGCACCAGTACATCCGCCCCGCCACACCAGGGCAAAAATTGCGGATAGTCTTCAACACGATCAACCAGTTCAAACATTTGTGCTGGGGTGCGCTCGATCAATACGGACTTTTCAACCAGGGCCATCATCGGTGGCAGCGATGTTGCTGCGGGGGTGAAGTAGAATTGGTTTCATTTTAGCGCACCGTCCTGCCACCGCCCCATGAGCATCGCTGATAACAAGAAGGCATTCCACGATTACTTCATCGAAGAGCGCTTTGAGGCCGGTCTGGTACTCGAAGGCTGGGAGGTGAAA
>JAUSQB010000497.1 GCA_030652715.1 Rugosibacter sp. | reverse complement strand
ATTCACGAGAAAATGATCAAGTCTTTAGCGCAAGTTGGCGGGCGCATTGATGCCATATTTTTTTGCCCGCATACCAGCGCGGATAATTGCACTTGCAGAAAACCCCGCGCGGGCATGCTGCACGAAATCGCCAAACGCTTTAATGCGGATTTAACCGGCGTGCCTGCTGTGGGGGATGCGCTGCGTGATTTGCAAGCGGCGATCACGGTGGGCGCCAAACCCTACCTGGTGCTCACCGGCAAAGGCAAAAAAACCGCCGAAGACCCCGATCTGCCGCCCGACACGCAAACTTTTCCTGATCTGGCAGCCGTTGTTGTGCAGTTGACGACAGAAAAATAATTCCAAAACATCGCCTCCATGATCTCCTTTCTTCGTTCCTTGTTGTATCTGGTCATCCTGATCATCACCACCCCGCCTTACATGCTGCTGTACATCGCCATCAGCTTTCCGCTCTCGCTGCGCTGGCGGCATAAATTGGCCATGCCTTGGGTGCGCTTTTCGATCTGGCTGGTCAAACACGTGCTGGGCATTCCGTATCGCTTGATTGGCGCAGAAAACATTCCGCCAAACGCCGCCATTGTGTTCTCAAAACATCAATCCGCCTGGGAAACATTGTTGCTGCAAGAAGTGTTTAAAGACGCGGTGTTTGTGTGGAAAAAGGAAATCAAAAAGCTGCCTTTCTTTGGCTGGGCACTCGCGCTTACCCCCATGATTCCGATTGACCGTGGCGCGGGCAAAGAGGCCATCCGGCATCTGGTGGAGATTGGCGGCACAAGGCTAAAAGAGGGCTATACCGTCATCATTTTCCCCGAAGGCACGCGCGCACCGCCCGGCGGCCAGCAACGCTACAAAGGCGGCGGTGCATTTCTCGCCACGGCGACCGGCGTGCCCGTGGTGCCTGTGGCGCTGAACTCGGGTGAGTTTTGGGGCAAGAATGCGCTGTTCAAAAAAAGCGGTGTCGTTACCGTGAGCGTTGGCCCGGCAATAGATCCGACTGGTTTATCCGCATCCGATATTGTGGCGCAGGCAGAAACCTGGATAGAAGCCGAAATGCGTCGCATCAGCCCGCAGCTTTATAGTGACACCAAACCTCATGAGGTCAGCGCGCAAACTCCAACTTGATTTGCGGCTCTCCGCCGCCAAGCCCGATGCTGCGCTGCGCTGGCATGAAGGCGCATCCGTGCTGTGGCTAGGCCAATCACTGCGCCTTACTTTTACCAAAACACACGCGCAGACATGTCAAGAGAACGGTGTGTTGTTTTTACCGCTACCCCAAGACGCCAGCCCGCGGCAGATACAGGATTGCGCGGAAGCTTGGCTGCGCAGCGAGGCCATGAATTACCTCACGCAATGCCTACACGACCGCATGGAAGAAAAAAATGTGGATGCGCAGCAAGGCGGTCGAGCGAACTGTGCTCGGCTTTGCAGACCTGGAATTCCGCTTCGCGGGCAGGTTTCCTCGCCGCCGCAAATGGCGGGACAGCATGAAAACGCCCTGCCCTTGCCACGGCTGACGCTTTCCTTTACGGCACGTGGCCATTGGATCGCGCTGGAACAGACTGCCAGCACACAAGAATCCACCGCGCCCGTCCTGCGCTGCTATTGGCGGCTGATTGAACAGTTGCCTGAAGTGATTGATGCTGCATTAACACAAGCGCTCTGGCCTTATTATCACCATCAACCAAACCAGTCGCTGTTTGCCTTGAGCCATTGACATTGGATGCTTGAACAACTCAAACTTTTCCTCTTGCCACCATCAGCGTCCGCACCCAAAACGCGGCAAATTCTGGTCGCCGGACAGGTCGTTGATTACCACCTCAAAATCGGTACGCGCCGCCTTAGCATGACAATAGATGAGCGCGGCCTGCGTTTGTCTGCCCCGACACGCTTGCGGCTTGCGGACATTGAACAATTCATCCAAGGCCACAGTAACTGGGTGGTGCAAAAGCTGGATGAACTTGCGCGATGCGACAAGCCGCGCCAAATGACGGTTAAAGATGGCGTCACGCTACCGCTGCTTGGTCAATCGATTGACGTGCGCGTGTTGCCTGGCGCTAACCGCTTTCGCTGGGTGGCGCAAACCCTGGTGCTCGAAGCCCGACCAGAAGCGGATTTAACCACGCTGACTGTGCGCGCCTTAAAAGCCCGTGCGCTGAACCACTTTGGCGAACGGCTGAACCACTACACCGCGCAGATCAATGTGCCGCCACCGTCACTGGGTTTGACCGCTGCTCGCACCCGCTGGGGCAGTTGCAGTAAACACAGTGGCATACGCATTCACTGGCGGCTGATCCACCTGCCGCCCCATTTAGGCGATTATGTCGTCGCCCACGAAGCTGCACATCTGCTGGAAATGAACCACAGCGCCAAATTCTGGCGTATCGTGGAAACCCTTTATCCCGACTGGCAAACGGCACGCAACGAGTTAAAAAACTGCACCACCACCCTGCCTATCTTATGAGAGAAAAATCATGCAAAAAAATTCGATGAGATTGTTACACACCATGCTGCGCGTGGGCGACATAGAGCGTTCCATTCACTTTTATACTGACATCATGGGCATGCGCCTCTTGCGCCGTCACGAATTCCCCACAGGAAAATTCACCCTCGCCATTGTCGGCTATACCGACGAAGCCGATGGCACGGTCATTGAGCTCACCTACAACTGGGGCGTCGATGACTATGAGTTGGGCACAGCCTTCGGCCACATTGCGGTCGCCGTAGAAGATGCCGCCGCTACGTGCGAAGCCATCCGCCAGCGCGGCGGCAAGATCGTGCGCGAAGCCGGTCCGATGA
>JAUSQB010000490.1 GCA_030652715.1 Rugosibacter sp. | reverse complement strand
ATTCAGAAACTTGTTGGAATGCCAGGACGTGGCCAAGGGACCCGTCTCCGCTTCGCCATCGCCCACCACGCAGCAGGCGATCAGCTCCGGATTGTCGAACACCGCACCATACGCGTGGAGCAACGCATAACCCAGTTCGCCGCCTTCGTGGATGGAACCGGGAGTTTCCGGCGCGGCGTGGCTGGGAATGCCGCCCGGGAAGGAAAACTGGCGGAACAGACGCCGCATTCCCTCCTCGTCCTGCGAGATATCGGAATACAGCTCGCTGTAGCTGCCTTCGAGATAGGTGTTCGCTACTACTGCCGGGCCGCCGTGGCCGGGGCCGGCAATAAAGATCATGCTGAGTTCCTGCTGCCGGATGGCCCGGTTCATGTGCACATAGATGAAGTTCAGGCCCGGCGTGGTACCCCAGTGCCCGAGCAGGCGTGGCTTGATGTGCGCCGGTTGCAGCGGTTGTTTCAGCAGTGGGTTGTCAAGCAGATAAATCTGCCCCACTGACAGGTAATTGGCGGCACGCCAGTAAGCGTCGGTCTGTTTGAGTTGTTTGGCATTCAGTACCGCAGCAGCTGAGGGCATGTCATTCTCCTTGGGTCATTAAATGAATGCGACGTTTCGACGTTTCAACGTTTCACCCTGCAGGCAGAAGCGCGTTGCAGCGCAAATCCCTTCGTCAGAGTAATCCTTACGATACGGTATGGCATGGGCTCTTAAGCTGTCATCTTACCCCCCAAACATATCGTCGGCTGCAAGGTCGAACCGTTCGGCAGAGCACCGACAGCCAAAACTTTTGCATGGGCTGGGCACCAGCGAACGGGCAAATCAAGATCAACATTCAGCGAGAAACGCTGCCAGTCAAGTTGAAATCTTTCCAGGACGCCGCCGCTTACTTCACGCTATGCCACGTCGGGCAATCCCCCTGAAGGCACGGTGATCTCGGCGATTTCCGTGGCAATTTTTTCTTGCTGCTGCAAAGCCCACATCTGCGCATATAGCCCGCCTTGGTCAAGCAAGGCGCGATGCGTGCCGCGCTCAACAATACGACCGGCATCCAGCACCAGAATTTCATCGGCATTCATCACCGTAGACAGCCGATGCGCGACGATCAGCGTGGTACGACCGATGGCGGCCAGATCGAGTTCGGTCTGAATGGCTTTTTCCGTTTTTGAATCCAGCGCGGAAGTGGCCTCGTCAAAAATCAGGATAGGCGGATTTTTGAGCAGCGCACGGGCAATCGCCACGCGCTGTTTTTCACCGCCCGAAAGTTTCAGGCCACGCTCGCCGACGCGGGTGTTGTAACCCTCCGGCAGGCGTTCGATGAAGTCATGGATATGCGCAGCCCGTGCAGCGGCGAGCACTTCATCGCGCGGTGCATCCGGGCGGCCGTACTGGATGTTGTAAAAAATCGTGTCGTTGAACAGCACGGTGTCTTGCGGCACGATGCCGATAGCGGCGCGTAACGACACCTGCTGCAAGGCACGCAAGTCGCTGCCGTTGATTTTAATGCCACCGGAATTGACATCGTAAAAACGAAACAGCAAACGGGCGAGCGTGGACTTGCCCGAACC
>JAUSQB010000489.1 GCA_030652715.1 Rugosibacter sp. | reverse complement strand
ACAAGGTTAGCTGTCTCCAGTATCAGCTTAGTTTCACGTTGTCGCCATATCTCTATATTTTGTGGGTCAGTTGGCAGACTGTCGGTTAAATCACGCTCAAGGAATCTGGTGCGCCGTTCACGCTCTGCAAGTGTCATACCGTATTCATCGACAAACGCATCGGCGATTACTGCCATGCTTTCTGTGAGTTTCTTTGCGTTCATAAAGTCCTCCATTGAAATTAGTGTAGCCATTTTGTTGCCTCCATTTGTGAGTGAGTTTCAGCAGTTGCACCGGGTCGGGTTTCCAATACCTGCGCCAGTGTTGCCGCCGGTGTGCAATAAACCTCGGCCTTCCGTCCGTCGGGGTAAGTGACAAGCCATACCGCCGCCGTGGTGTCAGTGCCGATTTCCTCGATATGATTTTTCTCACATGCCCCCTGAACCGTACCGACAAAACCGACAGAAGGGGCTTTTTGCACCTTTGAAGGGGCTTTTGTCGGTTCTGTCGGTTCCATCTCGGGGCTATGTAGAGAATTTTTTTGCACTTCCAGCAGCTTCAATTTTTCTAGGTAGCTCATTTGGCGCTCTCCCGAATCCATTGAAACTCAGTCGTGGCTCTGCCGCCTGTCTCTAATTCTTTGGCGGTCAGGTGGCCATACTCGTGAAGCAAGCCGATGGCGCTTTGTGCTTTCGCCGGTGTCTCAAGCCCCGTCCATCCCTTTATATAAACGTCGCGCGTTTTAAAGGGTGCCGTCAGCTTTCCGGTGGCCAGCTTCTTTAGCAGCGTTTTTGCCGCATCAATATCAGGCCGGGTGGCATAACTATAAATACGGCGTGCATGGCTTTCCAAATACTCGGAAAAGGCGATTGCGCGCAGTAATGCAGTCTCGGTTACAGCGCCCCGGCCATCGTCGCAAAGATGATTTATCAATGCCAGCGAAGGGATTAACTTTCGATACTTGGACAGGTGAGAAACTATCGCCGGATGCTCTTCGCCCGACCGCAAACGGGTTTCCAGCTTGGCGCGCCATTCAGAGAATAAAACTTGAGCGGCATCATCAAATCGCAGGAAAGGCACCCCGCCGTATTTATCTATCTCTGCCCCAATATCGTCAGCGTGAAGAAGATCCAACCTCTCGGCGAGTTTGTTGACCGCCTCGCGTGCTTCGCTGTCAGGGTAGCGGTCGACCTCTTGCCAGTCGGGTGAAATGTCTGGATAGACCATCAAGCCAAACCGCTGCAGCAACCCATCAGCCCCAGCGCCGCCGTCGGTAGCTTGGCGTACGTAAGCAGCAAGTACTCCAGGCTGAATACCGCCGATAATAGACAGGCACAGCGCCGGGATATGCAACCCCTTGCCACGCATAATTCTGTCGAAGGTATAGGGCTTATCTCCATCAGCCGCCGTCAGGTAAAACGAGCGTGCAACCTCTTGTCCTCCGGCGTCAAGCTGCTTCAGCAGGCCGATGATTTCGTCAGACTCAACTAGGAGCCCGTTCGGGTTTTCCATCAGCAGTTCGCCGAGCGCTTCATAACTGGCATTATTTGTCATGTACCGCTTGAGGACGGGTGCATCTTCTGCGGCGTCCGGTTTCAGTAATGCAGCAACATCAGCAGCCTTATTTTTGGCGAGTTTCTTTTTGGCTTCCGATTTCCCCACGGCTTGCTGAAGCTTGGCCAATTCAGCTTGCGCGGCGTGCTCGGTCATCCGGTTGTTGAATTCCTCGAATGCCCAAGCCTGAATCTGTTTAATTGGTGCGAGGCCAGCGGCTATGGTTGGGCTTTTCATCACTCCAGAATTGCCGACTACTGCGCCCCATAAATTGACGATTACCGTCCAATCGTTTTGCCTCATGGGCCGCATGCCGACCTTGCGCCCGATGATAGTTGCCATCATCACAAATACCGCCACCGCTGCAAAGTCCGGCGGGCACTGCATGCGTTCTGATATGTCTCTGACGTAGGCACGAAGTCCATCGGGTAGATAGGCGTAATCGAACGGCAACACGTCGGGCAGGGCAGGCAATGGTTCAGGGCGATGCTCACCCCTTGCCGGTGCGCTTGCGCCTGCTATGGCCGCTTTGACAGCATCGAGCCCGTGCAGTCTGGCGTAGTCGTTCCAGTCTGAAGGCGGTTTATCAGTGGCCAGTTCTCCAGCAGTGAATTGCGGAATCGCCACCAGCCCGGAAACAGCTTGCGCGGCCTCGGCTGCTGCGCGCTGCCCGGTGCCGCTTTTGTCGAAGTCGCCAGCAATGATGATTTTAACGGCGGGGAATTTCTCCCGTTGTGAAGTCGCCACGGACAAAAGGTTTCCCGCGCTAAAGCAAGCCAATGTCGCAAAACCTGTTGATTCGCGGAGTGTTGCAGCCGTTGCAAAACCTTCGCAAATAACAAGCGCGCCGTGCTTTTCGATGTCGGCTGCATTCCCGATTGCAAAATAACAACCAGACGTGCGCCCGCCCGGAAGGAAGCGCTTGTCTCCATTCGGTGCGATAAATTGCAGCGAGTGCAATACCCCGCCGATTCGCATTGGCACGATCAGTGCACCGTCACACGCCATTCCGCCGATCACCAATTCACCGTGATAGACACGCAGGCCGTGCGGCTTAATGCCTTTGGCGACTAGATACGGATGGTCACTAGGTGCATCATCGGCGTCGCGCCAGATTGCCTCTGCACGACCTGCGGCGTCAGCGTGGCGCTTGGCCTCTTCGGCTTCGCGTTCGCGGCGCATAGCCTCGATTCTGGCCTTGTGAGCTGCGTTCTCTTGAGCGGTGAGCGGTCGGCCAATATCGGCGCGCCATGTTTGGGATAAATCATTGCGCCAGTCGCCAAAGCTGCCGGCGGGAATACCATCTGCATGAAGGGCGTACCATCCAGAATCGTCGCCGCGCTTGCCATTGCTGGCGAAACGGTGCAGCTTTCCGTTGGCTTCGATAGTGTCCGGCGGGATAAGGCCAGCGGCCCGTATTGCGTCGTGGAATTGCTCGATGGGCGCGCTCATGAAAAAACCTCTACCAGAGCGACCAAGCAAAGCAGCAGAAGCGCGAAGTCCAAAGAAGGAATCGCGGCCACATGCCGGACGATTAAGGCAAGTGGTGTAAAATTGCGCGTGTCAGTGGTGCTATGGGCTGCCCGGTTCCCCCCGGTGCAGCCTTTTTTATTGGTCGTCATCATGGCGCGCCCCCTTACTTCGAAAAATCACGAATAAGTGCAGAAATATCCTCGGCGCGCCATGCCGTTGTGCGGACGCCAAGCTTAACCGGTGCCGGGAACTTTCCCTCGCGGCAGCCTGCCCACCAGCTGGATCGAGATACGGGGATTAATTTTAAGACCTGCGGCAGCCGCAAAAAGCCGGTCGGGTGAATGGTTTCAATTTTGTTTGATTCGTTTGTCATGATTGAAAATCTCCAATGAGTGAGTTTTTCAACCGGCGGGCACGAAAAAAAAGCAGCACGCAGGTTGTCCTGTGGCTGCCTTCCGTTGTACGGCGATCTGCCGCATTGCTATGCGGACTGTCCCTTAAGCGGTCGTGCTTCGATCTGTCGCGTTATTCAGGTTGGCTACTGTTGTCCCACCCCTGCCGCTAGATTAGTCAAAAGTATTGTCTCATATAGTGCGGCAAAGGTCAATAGTAAGCACTAACTTTTTTATGCCCTGCTGCTGTGCAGCGGTATCACTTCGGCTCCGGCTTTCAGCTTGTCGAGGTAATCCGCCCATAGTTGCATCATTGCCTTTCGTGCCGGTAGAAACTTTGTCCGGTTGTAAGCGCTACCAAGTGCGTCGGGTACTTTGTGGGCGAGCTGGTGCTCAATCACTTCCGGCGGTATGCCATGCACCTCATGCAGGATCGTCCGCGCCATTGCCCTGAAGCCGTGTCCGGTAATCTCGGTCTTGGTGTCATATCCCAAGCGCCGCAATGCTGCGTTGACCGCCGCTTCACTCATGGCGCGGCCATTGTTGCGAGCGCCGGGAAAAACAAATTCGTTGTTGCCAGTCAGTGCATGCAGTTCGCGCAGGATCACCACGGCCTGACTTGAGAGCGGAACAAGGTGGATCTTCGGCTCTTCGGTTTTCTTAACCTTGCTGGCAAGGAATTTCCACTCGGCCTTTTCAAGATCAAAATCAACCCACTTCGCTTGTCGCAGTTCGCCAGGTCGCACGAATAGGAAAGGCGACAACCTCAACGCGCATTTGACAATGAACGTGCCATTAAAGCCATCTATCGCCCTCAAAAGTTCTCCCACTTTTACCGGGTCGGTAATGGATGCAAAGTTGCCGCCAATGGCCGTTGGCAGTGCGCCACGCAAATCAGGAATGGGGTTGTACTGAGCGCGCCCTGTCTGTATCGCATAGCGAAATACGCCACCACAATCCTGCTGTGCTCGCTTGGCGGTGTCTTTCGCTCCACGGTCACTGATTCGCTTAAGCGTCGTCAATACTTCAACGGCGGTCATCTCTGCAATGGGGCGCTTGCCAAGCCAAGGGAATACATCGCGTTCCAGACGTGCCATGATCTTGTCGGCGTGTGAATCTGCCCATTCGGGCTTCATCTTGGCAAACCACTCACGGCCAATGGCCTCAAAGCTATTCGCCGACAGCGCCACCTTCGCCGCCTTTTGTACCTTGCGGTTAGTGGATGGGTCAATGCCCTCGGCCAGCAGCTTGCGGGCTTCGTCGCGCCTTGCTCTGGCTTTGACGAGTGACACATCGGGATAAATGCCAAGGGATAGCAGCTTTTCCTTGTTGTCGAATTTGTAGCGAAGTCGCCACCACTTACCCCCGGCAGGGGTAACAATCAGGAACAGGCCGCGCTCATCAAACAGCTTGTAGGGGCCATCGACGGCGACGAGGATTGATTTCCCTTCCTCGTCCTTGTCGGGCTTCATGCCGGGCTTGGTGTTGCGTATTGCGGTATCGGTTAGGGCCATTTTGGGGTAACTCCTTTCTGAGTTTTGGGGTTACCCCTAAGAGTTACCCCACTTCAAAGCCGGATGCTATTGGACAATGTTACCCCATGCCGCACGATAAAGTCAATAAAAAACCCGCAGTTAGGCGGGTTTAATGTTGTTCCTGGACTTCTTAAAACAGGTTAATGGTGGAGGTGAGCGGGATCGAACCGCTGGCCTCGACGTTGCGAACGTCGCGCTCTCCCAACTGAGCTACACCCCCGATGAAACAGTGGAAAGTATAGCAGCGGTATTTATCTGTTGCCGGATCCCGTAGCGGCGCGGCGCAGGCGGTCGTGCACAGCGCGCCATGCCTCATTGTCAGGCGGCGTGGTAACCAGAATCAGATCGCAATGCGTGGCGTCAAGCTCGCGCAAGGTGGCATAGAGGTCGTGGGCAAATTGCGAAAAGTCGGCGCTGGCGATACGGCGGATGAGGTGTGGGTGGACTGGCAAGAGCGGTGTTTGCTCGGGTGCTAAAACGGCCACGCGCTGGCCTTTTTGAAGCGCGGCAGAGATTGCAGCGGGGAGCGATTTAACCGCGCACAATTGCAACGGAGTGCGTGGCGCGTAGTGCGCGGCCAGACTGCCGGAGACGCGAGGGATGTTTTTTTCGGGCCTGGTTGCAAAGCCGGGTTGATGATCCTCTATCGATGCATGCAATAGCTGGCGCAGGGTATCCGTGCTGATGGCACCGGGCCGCAGTATGCGCGGGGTGGTCGATGTCATATCGACGATCGTTGATTCAATACCCACGGCACAGGCGCCGCCGTCGAGAATCATGGCCACGTTTTTCTCACCTGATTCGCCCAGTTCTTCTTTTACATGCGCGGCGGTAGTAGGGCTGATACGGCCGAATTTATTGGCGGAAGGTGCGGCGATTCCGCTGCCAAATTCGCGCAGCAAGGCTAATGCGACGGGATGATTCGGCACGCGCACGCCGATGGTGTTTTGTCCGCCGGTGACAAGATCGGGCACGGCGGGATGCCGTTTGAGTATCAAAGTTAGCGGCCCCGGCCAGCAGGCGGCGGCAAGCGTATGTGCGGCGGCAGGGATGTCGATAGTCCAGGCGTCAAGATGCGAGGCATCGGGCAGATGGACGATGAGCGGATGGTCTGCCGGGCGGCCCTTGGCCGCAAAAATTTTGGCGAGTGCCGTGGGATTGCGCGCATCCGCGCCTAACCCATACACCGTTTCAGTGGGGAAGGCGACCAGTTCTCCGGCGTGCAGCAGTTGCGCTGCGCGGGCGATGTCATTCATTGCGGAGTGCACGTCAGGCGGCGCATAAGGTATTGATCTCCGTCTCACCATCCGTTACGGCGAGGAGGGCGTTTTTTGCCCGACCGCCTTGTAGCGCAGTTGTTTCATCAGCACCGACTTTTGTGTTGGCTCCTGTGTTATTTGCCGTTCGGCGTTTCATCGCTTGATGGCGCGAAAGCCGATGTCGTGGCGGTATTGCCTGCCATCGAAATGAATCGGAGCGAGCGCGGCGTAGGCGTTTTTTTGCGCCTCTTTGACACTATCACCCAGCGCGGTAACGCACAGCACGCGACCACCGGCAGTGACGACTTGATCATTTTCCACGGTGGTGCTGGCGTGAAAGACGTGGCTATCCGGGCTATCTGCGGTTATTTCTGGCAGGCCATGAATTACATCGCCCTGACGCGGTGTGGCCGGGTAGTTGGCAGCAGCCATCACCACACCCAAGGCAACACGACGATCCCATTCGGCTTCCACCTGATCCAGGCGGCCATCAATGGCGGCGTCGATCAGGGTGATGAAATCGCTCTTCAAGCGCATCATGATGGGTTGAGTTTCCGGGTCGCCCATGCGGCAGTTGAATTCCAGCACGCGCAGGCTGCCATCGGCGCGGATCATCAGGCCGGCATAGAGAAAACCGGTATAAACAATGCCGTCGGCAGCCATGCCGTGAATGGTGGGCAGTATCACTTCGCGCATCACGCGCGCGTGAATTTCCGGAGTGACGACAGGTGCGGGAGAATAGGCCCCCATGCCGCCGGTATTGGGGCCTGCATCGCCATCTTGCAGCCGTTTGTGATCCTGGCTGGTGGCCAGCGCTAATGCGTGCTTTCCATCTGCCATGACAATAAAGCTGGCTTCTTCGCCATCGAGAAATTCTTCGATCACCACGCGGGCACCAGCATTGCCCAGGGTGTTGCCGGATAACATGTTATCTACGGCGTCGTGCGCTTCCTTGGCATTCATTGCCACAACAACGCCTTTGCCAGCCGCCAGCCCGTCGGCTTTGACCACAATGGGCGCGCCTTCCTGGTTAATGTAGGCGTGTGCTGCTGCGATGTCGGCGGGGGTGTCGGTGAATGTTTGAAATTTTGCCGTAGGAATGCCATGACGCGTCATGAAGCGCTTGGCGAAATCTTTCGAGCTTTCTAACTGGGCAGCGGCTTGTGTCGGCCCGAAAATGCGCAAGCCCTGCGCCCGAAAAACATCCACAATGGCTGCTGCCAGAGGCGCTTCAGGGCCGACGATGGTGGTGTGAATATTTTCCCGCTTGGCAAAAGCCGCCAAGGCTTGAATATCCGTGAGGGGCAGATTGGTCAGCCCAGGTTCGCGCGCGGTGCCTGCATTGCCAGGGGCGACATAAATTTTTTTCGAGCCTGATGCGCACTGCAACCGCCAGGCAATGGCGTGCTCACGTCCGCCTGAGCCAATCACGAGAAGTTTCATGGGGGTGACTTTCGATGTCCAAGAGAGGTGGCCAGGGTGCTATTCCAGCCAGAAAAGAGAATATCGCTAAAGCCTTTGCTGCCAGGTACGGCAACAGTTTTGAGGGAAGCCTTGCGCACGGTAGTCGTTACGTTATTCACTACATGACCAAATTAGTGGCGGAAATGTCGCACACCGGTGCATACCATGGCGATATTTTGCTCGTCTGCGGCGGCGATAACTTCGCTATCACGCACCGAACCGCCGGGCTGTATCACGGCAGTGGCACCCGCTTGGGCGAGTACATCAAGACCATCGCGGAAAGGAAAGAAGGCGTCCGACGCAACCACTGAGCCAGCCACCGTCAGGCCGTTGTTTTCCGCCTTGATGGCGGCGATGCGCGCGGAATCCACGCGGCTCATTTGCCCGGCACCCACGCCGATGGTCATGCCATCTTTACAATACACAATGGCATTTGATTTCACATATTTCGCCACCTGCCAGGCAAACAGCAGATCGCGCATTTCGTCTGGCGTGGGGGGGCGACGGGTGACGATTTTAAGATCGCCTAGCGCAATCCGTGCGTCATCGGTTGTTTGTACCAGCAGGCCGCCGCCGACGCGTTTGTAATCGAAGGTTTGCGCGGTTTGCGTCACTTGCGCCGCATTGCCCGCACCGACTTTTATTTTTAACACACGCAGGTTTTGCTTGGCGGCAAAAATCGCACGTGCGGCAGGGGTGATTTCCGGCGCGATGATGACTTCGGCAAACTGGCCGGCAATCGCCTGTGCGGCACTTTCGTCAATGGCCGCATTAAAGGCAATAATGCCGCCGAAAGCCGAGGTGGGATCGGTCTTGAAGGCTTTGCGATAAACCTCTTCCACGCTGTTGCCTACTGCCACGCCACACGGGTTGGCATGCTTGACGATGACGCAGGCCGTCTGATCAGCAAAGGCCTTGACGCATTCCCATGCCGCGTCTGCGTCGGCAATGTTGTTGTAGGAAAGCTCCTTGCCCTGCAATTGCTCATAACTGGCGATGCTGCCTGCCAGCGGTGTCGATTCTTTGAAGAACGCGGCTTGCTGATGGGGGTTCTCGCCATAGCGCAATGTTTCCACTTTGTCGAAGGCGAGTTGCAAGCTATCGGCAAACAAACCGGGCTGGTTGTTTTCGTCCAGCGCGGTCAACCAGTTGGCAATCGCCGCGTCATAGCGGGCAGTATGGGTGAAGGCTTTTTTTGCCAGAGCAAAGCGCGTTGAGTAGGTGATTTCACCTGCGGCCTGGATTTCGGCCAGCACCGGTGCATAGTCCGCCGGGTCGGTGATGATGCCCACGCCGCCTGCTGCATTGCCATGATTCTTGGCTGCGGCGCGCACCATCGCCGGGCCGCCGATGTCGATATTCTCAATCGCTTCATCAAGCGTCACGTCCGGCTTGGCGACGGTC
>JAUSQB010000488.1 GCA_030652715.1 Rugosibacter sp. | reverse complement strand
AACCACCAGAACCAGTCGGAACTCTCGCATATCGCCAGTTGCCGTGTAGCCAGCGCCGACTTTTCTGGTGATAAACGCCCGCTGGCCATGACCAGGTCATAACTTTGCTTGGCAGCACACAGCAGATCCCAGGCGTGGTTTTTCTGTTTGTCACCGATCCAGGTGGATAGCGTGCCATATACCCAGCTACCGGCTACCAGTTGCGGTAGCGGCGATGTCACGACAGGCTGGTCTTGCGAGAGCAATTCGGCATAGGTGGTGGTGCGGATGCGCGGGTGTGCTTTGAGCAGGCTGTACAGATCATCAAAGAAATAGTAGCCGTTGTAGGGATAGTGCTCCCAGGCATTTTCGCCATCGAGGATGATGCTGACGATGGACTCTTCATCGGCTGACTCGGCATCGAGAATGGCCTCGAGTTGCGTGACCAGATGCCGGGCCGCATCGCGTCCGTGCCATTTGGCGTAATCGAAGCCGATCAGGTCGGACAGCCGCTCGTCGCGGAAAAACAGGGTTAGTCCGGGCGCGCCCTCCAGCCGCCAAGGACGATAGGTGGCGTGCGTGACTGTGTGGATGCCGCTGGCGGCAAGGCTGTGCTTGAGCACGCCTTCGCCGCTGGCGATCCAGCGGCAGCCGGTGTCGGCCAGAAGCTGAAGGAGAGGCGCGGAAATGGCGCCTTCAGCCGGCCACATGCCGCAGGGCAGTGTGCCAAATCGGGTGGCATGGCTGGCACGCCCCTCTTCAATTTGCGCCATGACGCGGCTGCGTCCGCCCGGATAGCCGGTGCTGGCAGGCAGCGTTGCATCGGGCAGGCTTTCACGCGCGGCGTTGAAGTCGAGCAGCAACGGGGCCAGTGGATGGGTTTGCGGCGTTGCTGAGAGCTCGACCTGGCCACGTGCGGCCAGCGCCCGCCAGCGCGGGATGAGTCCGCCGAGCAATTCGCCGATGCTGGCCAGCAGGTGCTGCCGGTCGTTGGCGTCAAAGCCTTCGCCTTTGCTGATCAGGGCGGCAATCAGTGGATTGCGGCGACGTTCGGCTTCGCCTGTCCAGGACAGGTGATACCAGGTGACGAGATCGGAAAAATAGGCGCCGGAAAGGTAGGCGAGCGTGGCTTCACCTTCGCGGCAGAGATCCATATAGAGCTTGTGCAGATGCCGGTAACGGGGGAAGGGTGCCAGCATGGTCAGGTGATTGCTGCGAAAGCAGGTATTCAGCAGGAGCTGACGTTCGGTTGCCGTGATCTGGTGGAGATCGGGTGAGGCCAGCATGCGCAAGAGCGGGTCACGGAATTTCCCGCTGGCGAATTGCTGGGCGTAATCCTCGATCTGCTCCAGCAGTACCGGCACAAAATTCACCACGCAGCGGATCTCCGGGTAACGCTCTAGATGTGCTGCCATGTCGCTGTAGTCTTTCATGGCGTGCAGATAAACCCAGGGCAGCATGAATTCGCCTGCCGCCGTCTTGCCAGCGCCGACTTTTTCAGCGCTGAAGCCATCCCCATGATTCCGATAGTCGGGCTGGTGCATGTGCCACAGAAAGACGAGCTTGAGTTGTTTCATGGCGTGTGTGTCGCCAGACATCAACGGATGAAGTAATGCGCTTGTTGGCCGAGCATTTCCGGCGTGACCAGGGTGATGCCATTGCCGTTGACATGGAAGCGCTGACGATCCGCTGCAGCATCAAAACCGATGGTCATATCAGCAGGGATGCGGCAGCGCTTGTCGACCACCACGCGCCGCAGCTTGGCGCCGCGGCCAATATCGACGCCAGGCAAAATTACCGAATCCTCAACCTGCGCATGGCTGTGCACGTGTACGCGGGAAAACAGCAGGGAGCGACTTACCGAAGCGCCGCTGATGATATTTCCGCCGGAAACCAGCGAGTCGACCGCCATGCCGCGCCGATCGTCGTCGTCAAAGACGAACTTGGCCGGTGGCAGTTGTTCCTGATACGTCCAGATAGGCCAGGTTTCGTCGTACATATTGAGCTCGGGCGTGACCTTGGTCAGCTCCAGGTTGGCTTCCCAATAAGCGTCGATGGTGCCGACATCACGCCAATACGGTACGCCGCTGCCCCGCAGCATACCGACGCAGGAGTCGGCAAAGTTGTGAGCGATCACGCGGTGATGCTGTACACAATGCGGAATCACATTCTTGCCGAAATCATGCTCGGAGTTTGTATCGGCCTTGTCGCGGATCAGTTGTTCGTAAAGGAAGTCGGCATTGAATACATACACGCCCATGTTGACCAGCGCCCGGTCGGGGCGATCTGGCATCGGTGGCGGATTGGCCGGTTTTTCGATAAAGGCCGACACGCGTTTGTCCTGGTCGATCGCCATGATGCCGAAGGCACTAGCCCCATCTAATGGCACATCCATGCAGGCGACCGTCAGGTCGGCCTGGGTCTGCACATGTTCCAGCAGGATGCGGCCATAGTCCATCTTGTAGACGTG
>JAUSQB010000481.1 GCA_030652715.1 Rugosibacter sp. | reverse complement strand
AGCCCAGCCAGCGGTGGCGCACATGAAACCTCACACCGGTTGCGCGCAAGCGATGCAGCCAGTGACGCAACAGAGGGCCGGCTTTCATATCCGCAGGAAACACCCGGCCGGACGAGCCGACGAATGTGGCTATGCCTAGCGCATGAACCCACTCGCGCAAGGCGAGCGGAGGCAAGGCTTCCAGTAGTGGACGAATAACTGCGGCACGCGCGCCATAGCGCGACAGAAAAGCATCGAAGGGTTCAGCGTGGGTAATATTCAACCCGCCTTTGCCCGCCAGTAAAAACTTGCGGCCGACAGAAGGCATGGCGTCAAACAAATCAACCTGCACCCCCGCTTGCGCCAAGACTTCAGCAGCCATCAAGCCCGCCGGGCCGCCGCCGATAATCACGGCACGGCGGCGATTTCCGTTAAGTGAAACGGCGGACATGATGATGAAAGCGGGTTAAATCGTGAAATTTTTGCAGTTGAACGCCGTATCACCAGCGCCGACTTTTTTCACAGGTGCGTGATTTCAGTCGGCGCGGATAGACGATTGATCAGCGTGTCCGCTGTGCAGGGCGCGCATCGCGACTGCCGCTAACCCGAGGTTTACGCGGGCCGTAGTTACGTTCGTTTGCGTCTTTGCCTGCGCCACCGCCGGTACCCCGATTCGTCGCTGAACGGCCTGGACGATTATTCGATGAGGCAGGTTTATGCCCCGGCGAGCGGGTCGACGGTGCGGGGGAAGGACGTGTTTGTTGCGGCTCAAAGCCGGGCAGGATCGACGTGTCCAGCTCGCGCTTGAGCAGCCGTTCGATGTCGCGCAGTTGAATGCGCTCATCAATGCTCACCAGCGACAAGGCCTCGCCGCTCGAACCGGCGCGGCCCGTGCGGCCAATGCGGTGGATGTAGTCTTCCGGCACATGCGGCAGTTCAAAATTCACCACGCGCGGCAGGCTGTCGATGTCGATACCGCGAGCCGCGATGTCGGTGGCGACGAGTGCGGCAATCTTGCCGGATTTGAAGTCAGCCAGCGCACGGGTGCGCGCATTTTGCGATTTGTTGCCATGCAAAGCGGCGGAGCGAATGCCCGATTGGTCGAGTTTTTTGGACAAGGCGTCAGCGCCATGCTTGGTGCGGCAGAACACCAGCACCTGATGCCAGCCGTGCGCCTGGAACAAATGCAGCAGCACATCTTTTTTCTGCGCCTGATCAACACGAATCACTGATTGAGTGACCAGTTCGGCTGGCGCATTGCGGCGTGCGACTTCAACCAGTGCCGGATTGTTCAGAATCGCATGCGCGAGTTCGCGCACTTCAGGCGCGAAGGTGGCCGAGAACAGTAAATTCTGCCGCTGTTTTGGCAAGCGCTGAATGATCTTGCGAATGTCATTGATGAAACCCATGTCAAACATGCGGTCGGCTTCATCCA
>JAUSQB010000479.1 GCA_030652715.1 Rugosibacter sp. | reverse complement strand
TTACGATCGACCGTGATTGCGAGCTGCGCGCCGTGGCAGAAGAGCGTGCTGCTGTGCGGTATGTGCGGCATAACCTGGATAGCGATGATGTGCGCAATCATATCGTGGCGGGCAAAACCGTGACGCGCATGAGTCTCACCTGGCAAGATCGTGTTTCTTTCATACTGACCGAACAACTGCAAATCAAACGGCTGAATTTTCTTGATATCTTGAAAGAAGATGCCGAACGACAAGCTGAGAATGCGGATGATTTGTTCGCCGCGAACTTTAGTTTGATGTGCGGCAATCTGGAGCAATTGTTGGCGGATTTGACCGAGGCGCTGGGCGGGGAGAGCGAATGAGGCTTGGCAAAATCCGGATTCATGGCCCGGTGCGGTTATTCAAAGGGTTGCATTGCACGACACCCTTGTTTGATTTCAGGCATGGTAGATGCGCAAACATGACATTCGGGTTGTGGATGAAACTGGTGGGGCAATAAATTGATGATCGACGCGATATCTCCTCTGCATAGCACACAGCTCTCCGTCGCAGCCTTTCTAAAACAATCGGAACCGTGGAGAAAAAGCGTGCTGGGCGCTTTCTGTTTTTCTGCGGATGCTGTCGAAAACCAGATGCAAGCGGATACTAATATTCCTTGCATGCACGTAGCCATGCAGCGACTGGATGCTGGCGATTCAGTCTGCGAAGTCTGGCACGGCAGCGGACAGTTAACCCAGGGCCAGTCGGGTGCCATCCACTATTGCCATGACGAAGATGTGCTGTTGGGTGTGATTGAACTGCCTGAAGCCATGTTTACAGCCGACACGGACAAAACGCCGTTACAGCAGGCCACCGAGTCGGCCTATCGGCAGATATTTGCGCTGTTGGAGACGTTGCGTTACCTCTATCTGTTCCGCTGCTGGAATTACATGGCTGACATCAACGCCCACAGCTTCGGGCTGGAGCGCTATCGTCAGTTCAATCTGGGACGACAGGACGCTTTCCTGGCCCACGGACGTGATGTGATGGGCAATGTCCCTGCCGCATGTGCCCTGGGTTTTGGGCAGACTGGTTCGGTTCAGGGGCCGCCGACCACATTAACTATTGCCTTTTTAGCCGGACGCGTCGCCTCACACAACATTGAAAACCCGCGCCAGATCAGTGCTTACCAATATCCGCAACAGTATGGCCCGCGCAGTCCGACGTTTTCGCGTGCCAGCCTGGTACGTATCGGGCAAAACGAGGTGTTGTTCATATCCGGCACCGCCAGTATTGTTGGCCACGAAACCCTGCACCCCGACAATGTTGTGGCACAAACCCGCGAAACCATCGCCAATATCAAGGCCGTGCTGGATGAGGCCAATCGCCAGAGTTGCCTGGCAAGTCAACCAAAGTTCGATTTGGCCAGCCTGTATTACACGGTATACGTGCGCCGCCCGGCTGATCTGGCGCAGATTCGTGCCGAACTGGCGCACTGCGTGGGCGATGCGCTCACAGCAGTTTATTTGCAGGCGGATATGTGCCGTGAGGATTTGCTGCTGGAAATCGAGGCCACTGCCGTGCATCCGTGGATGCACATGCCTGCCCAGCGGGACTGACCATGCGCATCGTATTGCGTGGGTTGCTGAATGGCTACGATTACGTGGTGATATATCTCGGCCTGGCCTGGCTGGGCC
>JAUSQB010000477.1 GCA_030652715.1 Rugosibacter sp. | reverse complement strand
AAAAAGCCAGCCTTCGGGCTGGCTTTTTTATTGGTGCAGAAAATACAGAAAATCGAGCCACAAGAATAAAGTAAAACTCAAATTAAGTGCCTGTCAAGAAAGAAAAAGCACTGGCGAACGAAAATTGTTCCAGCTTATATCTATATCAAAGTGAAGGGGAATTGGCGAGCCGTTCATTACCGCTGTTTATTTTAATTGCTCGTGCAACAGGCCAATGATCCGCCTTGATGTCGCCGAACCATCAACACCGCCTTCTCGTGTCAGTAACTGAACAAGATTCGTGTCGCCTTCTTTTTTGACTTGAATGCGATATTCTGCAGTCCGAACCGGCTGATCCTTATTCGCTTCACGCTCTTTCCAGAACATCATTCTGGATAACAATCCGCCGTCTTCCTTCTTCTTGTTGTCTACTTCCGGATCAACATAACGAACAAAGTAAACCCCTTGTGAGCGATCGCGATCTTCCACGGTAAAACCGATACGATCCAGCGCCAATCCTACCCGCCGCCAGGCACGATCAAAGGGTTCTTCGAGCATGAGCGCAGCGCTACCGTCCGCAGCACGCGACAACTTGGCACGCTCGGGCGGTTGATCAGCGGCTATAAGTGTTCTAGCACGCGCCTCTTGCGCACCGAGGCGCACCATCAGGCGGCGCAACATTTCTGCTTCCAGTTCAGGATCTGCAGGGCGCGGCTGCCAGCGGGTTTCTGTTTTACCCTCGGAAACATACATTTCAACCATACCGCGATGACTGATGTAAATTTCAGTGGTATCCGGTTTAACACCTTGCTCCAGGCGTGTGCGAAACTTATCGCGCTCGGCCGTTGAATACACATCATCGAATACTTTGCCCAGCGTACGGCGAATAAAATCCTGTGGTAATTTGGCACGATTCTCGGCCCAGTCTGTCTCCAGAATGCCCGCTTCAGGCAATTCAATATTGACGAGCAAACCAATCTCCTGCCAGAACTCCTTTACAACAGGCCAGAGCTTTTCCGGGCTACCGGATACAACTAGCCAGCGTTGAGTCCCCGCCCGCTCGATACGCATATCATCCACTTGCGGCAGCACATCGGTAGAAGGCGCAACACGCGCTTCGCCACGTTCATTAGCATATGCCGAATAGGTGGTGGGGCCTTTGCTACCGGCAATATCAGGCACCACATAGCGCTCATCACGGCTAGGCTGGGTCAAGTCGGGCGGAATCTCCAGCGAAGGCAACTTTGCCTTGCCAGCGGATTTGTATTCGATCTTTTTAGTTTCGATAAGCGGGCCGCTACAGCCAGCAATCAGACTAACCAGCAAGACTAACAGTGACAGATGTTTCATGAGTGTTTAAATCCCGATTAAATGACAATATCCGCTGCGCGCAAAGCAGCACGCACGCGCTCGCAAGATAGCGCAGTTAGCGGCAGAAGAGGTAAGCGCAAAGTGTTACCGACTAAGCCCATTTGCTGTAGCGCCCATTTGGCCGGTGCCGGGCTGGGTTCAATAAACAAATCGCGATGCAGATCCAGCAGTTGAAAGTTTAATGCGCGCGCTGTGGGCAAGTCACCCGCCTGCGCTGCGTGACACATGGCATGCATTAACCGTGGAGCAATATTGGCCGTGACAGAAATTGTACCTGCTGCGCCCAGCAGCATCAACGCCAGAGAAGTTGCATCGTCACCGCTATAAACAGCAAACCCCTGGGGCGCTCGACGCAACAAATCCGACCCGCGCTCGATATCCCCCG
The DNA here is from genome assembly GCA_030652715.1 of Rugosibacter sp. GTDB lineage: Bacteria > Pseudomonadota > Gammaproteobacteria > Burkholderiales > Rhodocyclaceae > Rugosibacter. Next base: position 2,831 of record JAUSQB010000477.1, on the reverse strand, counting down.
TCGCATCTTTAATACCGATAATCCCCGGTACTTGTGCCAAGCGCAGCGCCGTTTCGTTCGACAAATCGGCTACGGTGCGGCCAGGCACGTTATACACAATCATGGGCAATGCCACCGCTTCGGCAATGGCCTTGAAATGCTGAAACAACCCTTCTTGCGTTGGCTTGTTATAGTAAGGCACCACAGAAAGATGCGCATCTGCACCTGCTTGCCGTGCAAACTGCGCCAGCTCAATCGCTTCGCGAGTGGCGTTTGCCCCCGTTCCCGCAATGACCGGAATGCGTCCAGCCACATGCTGCACCGTGGTTTCAATCAACAGGCAATGTTCGGCAAAATCCACCGTGGGCGATTCGCCCGTCGTGCCCACCACCACAATCCCGTCAGAACCCTCGGCAATATGCCAGTCGAGCAAGCGCTTCAGGGCTGGCACATCCAGCGAGCCTTCCGCCTGCATGGGGGTAATGATGGCAGGGATTGAACCCTTGATTGAACCGTGAATAGCCGCTTGTGTTGTCTTCATGAAAATAAGCAATGTGAGCAATACACCAAAAGACCAATTCTAACCGATGGCCATCGCAAGACGTGACAAGTCATATCCGTGGACACATTAGTTCACATCAGCCAGTACGCGAAGATGGGCTGCCACGCTGCGCCCCAAGGCTGAGAGCGCGTAACCACCCTCCAGCATCGACACGATCCGCCCATGAGCCGTTACCGCCGCCACGCGTTTGATCTGTGTTGTCACCCAGGCGTAGTCGTCCTCAACCAAACCCAGCGATGCCATGTCATCCTCTCGATGCGCATCAAAGCCTGCCGAGATGAAAATCATTTCCGGCTGAAAATCATGCAGTCGGGGTAACCAGATATCAGTCACTGCCTGACGAAAACCTTCCCCACTCGTACCGGCGGCCAAAGGCACGTTGCACATGTTGGCGGCTGGATGCTCCGTGCCGCTGTAGGGATAGAACGGATGCTGAAACGTGCCCACCATCAACACGTTTGCATCCTTTGAAAAAATCGCTTCTGTACCATTGCCATGATGCACGTCAAAATCGACAATCGCTACGCGCGTGAGCGACCAAACCTTTTGAGCATGTCGCGCGGCGACAGCAATGTTGTTAAAAAAGCAAAAGCCCATTGCCTGACTCGGAGCGGCATGATGCCCCGGCGGGCGCACGGCACAAAATGCGTTGTTCACTTCCGCGCGCATGACGCGATCAACTGCATCGCACCCCGCGCCTGCGGCGCGCAGAGCCGCAGGCCATGTACCAGGCGACATCGCCGTATCCGAGTCGAGATGCACTATGCCCTGCGCCGGGCTGTTTGTGCACAAGGAATCAATGTAGGCCACCGGATGCACGCGTTGCAGTTGGGCCATGCTGGCAAGCGGCGCCTCAAAAAACGCCAGAACTCCATCCAGCCCTGTGGCAATCAGATGATCACGAATAGCATCCAGCCGCGCCGGACATTCGGGGTGCTGTGCACCCATGTCATGCAGCTTGCAATCGCGATGGGAAATGAAAGCAGTCGTCATAAAAAGTCAGGTGGGTTGATGACTTACAATCAAAACGGTAAGTTCCCTTTATTATTGCTCATTCCACTCATAACCTCCCGCCTGTCCCTTTACCTCACTTCCACACCCCCCCATGCAACCCAGCGACCATCACTCACTCCTGACTCAGCTACTGGCTGACATTAACCGCATTATTCTTGGCAAACAAGAACCCGTCCGCATGGCCTTGGCTTGCCTGCTTGCGGGTGGCCACTTGCTGATCGAAGACTTGCCCGGTGTGGGTAAAACCACGCTGGCACATGTGCTGGCGCGAGTATTGGGGCTTGATCTGCAACGCATCCAGTTCACCAGTGACATGCTGCCCGCCGATATCATTGGCGTCTCGGTGTTTGACCGGGCAAGTGGCGCATTTCATTTTCACCCCGGGCCGATTTTCACGCAGATGGTGCTGGCCGATGAACTCAACCGCGCCACGCCCAAAGCACAAAGCGCGTTGCTCGAAGCCATGGAAGAACGGCAAGTCACCATCGAAGGCGCAACACGCGCGCTGCCCGCACCCTTTTTTGTCATCGCCACGCAAAACCCGGCATCTCAAATCGGCACCTTTCCCTTGCCCGAATCGCAACTCGATCGCTTCCTGCTCAAGATTGAACTGGGCTATCCCGATGCTGCCGCCGAGCGTGAACTCCTCGCGGGGGCTGATCGCCGCCAGATGGTGGCCGAACTCTCCCCGCGCCTCTTGCCACCGCAATTACTCGCGCTGCAACAACAAGCGCGCAGCGTGCACGCCTCGCCCGCGCTGATTGATTACATTCAGGCGCTGGTGGCCTTCACGCGCAGTTCGCCGTTATGGGTAGCGGGTTTATCGCCGCGCGCAGGGCTTGCGCTGCTCGCCGTTGCCCGTGCCTGGGCGCTGCTGGATGGCCGCGACCACGTGCTGCCGGAAGACGTGCAAGCGGTGCTGCCAGGCGTGATTGCGCATCGACTACGATTGCATGATGACACGCACGACGGTGCCAGAAAAGTCGGCGCTGGCGATACGGCGAATCGGCTCATCGAGGCCGTGCCATTGCCCTGATACAGCCAAGCATGCTGCCTCGGCTGCGCCACTTTTTACACGAGCGCTTTGTGCGCTGGGCACTGCGCGTACCAACGCCCGAACCCACGCCCATCACGCTGGTTCAACGTCGAGTGTATGTCTTGCCCACGCGCGTTGGCCTGGCTTTTGCCATTGCGCTCATTACCATTTTTCTGGGTGCCGTGAATTACAACCTGAGCCTGGGTCATGCGCTGGTTTTCTGGCTGGCTGGGCTGGGCA
>JAUSQB010000476.1 GCA_030652715.1 Rugosibacter sp. | reverse complement strand
GTCATTCTTCTTTTGTGCAGCGATCACTTGCTGATCGAGATCCCAAACACGCAGCCAGCCGCCCTTCCCCAACCACAAGGGGAATTGAATCAGCAATACCAGCGCTGCAAGGCAAAGAATGATGAGGCGCATCGGACATGTACAAGAAAAATCCGGTCACACAGTGTTGCTGTATGACCGGAGATTAATTACTTCAAATTGTAGAATGCGCCGCGACCTGGGTAGCTCGCGATATCGCCCAAATCTTCTTCAATGCGCAGCAACTGGTTGTATTTGGCGATGCGATCCGAGCGGGATAACGATCCGGTCTTGATCTGCAAGGCATTCAGGCCCACGGCAATATCGGCAATGGTCGAATCCTCGGTTTCACCCGAGCGATGCGAAATGACAGCGGTATAGCCTGCACGCTTGGCCATCTCGACGGCGGCAAACGTTTCAGTCAGCGTGCCGATCTGGTTGATCTTGATGAGAATGGAATTGGCGATACCCTGCTGTATGCCTTCGCTGAGAATTTTCGGATTGGTCACAAACACATCATCGCCGACGATTTGCACTTTTTTGCCCAAACGTTCGGTGAGCAGTTTCCAGCCTGGCCAATCGGCTTCGCTCATGCCGTCTTCAATGCTGATGATGGGATAACGGTCAGCCAGCGTTGCCAGATAGTCTGTAAAACCTTCGGAGGAGAGTTCGAGTTTTTCAGAAGCGAGCATATAGCGGCCGTCACGGTAAAATTCGGAGGCGGCACAATCCAGTGCCAGCACGACATCCTGGCCCGGCGTGTAGCCCGCAGCTTCGATGGCGCGCAGGATTAGTTCGATGGCTTCATCATTACCCGCAACATTTGGCGCAAAGCCCCCTTCGTCGCCCACCGTAGTGGGATAGCCCTTCTTGTCGACTAGTTTTTTCAGGTGCTGAAATACTTCGGCACCGCAGCGCAGCGCTTCGCGAAAAGATTGCGCGCCAACAGGCACGATCATGAATTCCTGAATATCCAGATTATTGTTGGCATGCGCGCCACCGTTGATGACATTCATCATCGGCACCGGCATCTGCATCGGGCCGGAGCCGCCGAAATAGCGATACAGCGGCAGGCCGGCTTCTTCCGCCGCCGCCTTAGCGACCGCCATCGAGACGGCCAGCATGGCATTAGCCCCGAGGCGTGATTTATTGTCCGTACCATCCAGCTCGATCAGCGATTGATCGATGAATGCCTGCTCTTCGGCATCCAGCCCCATGATGGCTTCGGAAATTTCGGTATTGACGTTTTCAACAGCGCGCTCGACACCCTTGCCAAGGTAACGTCCGGCATCGCCGTCGCGCAATTCGATGGCCTCGCGCGAACCGGTGGAAGCGCCCGATGGCACAGCGGCACGGCCCATGATGCCGGATTCGAGCAGCACATCCGCCTCAACAGTAGGATTGCCGCGCGAATCGAGAATTTCGCGGGCGACGACATCAACAATTGCACTCATGATGGACCTCGGATAGTAGATTAAAAATGATTCATAAAACCGCGGCGCTTGACCACGGTATCAAGCTCGAGCAGGGTTTCCAGAAGTTCTGGCATGTCGGCAAGCGGCCAGGCATTGGGGCCGTCCGACAATGCCTCGGCAGGATTGGGGTGCGTTTCCATGAACAACCCTGAAATGCCAGCCGCCACCGCCGCACGTGCTAACACGGGCACAAACTCGCGCTGACCGCCGGAAGACGCACCCTGCCCGCCCGGTAACTGCACCGAATGCGTGCCATCGAACACGACCGGGCAAGCCGTCTCGCGCATGATCGCCAGGCTGCGCATGTCAGAGACAAGATTGTTGTAGCCGAATGACGCGCCACGCTCGCAGACCATGATGGTGTCAGCGCCGCCATTGGCTTCTTTGGCTTTGACGACAACATGTTTCATGTCGCCCGGCGCAAGAAACTGCCCCTTCTTGATATTCACCGGCTTGCCGGAGGCCGCGCACGCCTGAATGAAATCTGTTTGGCGACAGAGAAAGGCCGGTGTTTGCAGCACATCGACTACGCTGGCAACGGCCGAAATTTCGTCTTCTGCATGCACATCGGTCAACACCGGTACGCCAATTTGTTGCTTAACCTCGGCAAGAATCGCCAGGCCGGTGTCCATGCCCAACCCGCGAAAGGACTTGCCGGAACTGCGATTGGCTTTGTCGTAGGATGATTTGTAAATAAAGTTCAGCCCCAGTGTGGCGCAAATTTCTTTCAGCCGCCCTGCCGTATCCAGCGCCATCTGCCGCGATTCAATCACACATGGGCCGGCAATGAGGAACAGTGGCTGGTTAAGACCGGCGTTGAAATGACACAGTTTCATGACGTCGCCCGCGATTTTTTACTTTTGCGCCGTGTCGCCAGCGCCGACTTTACATACGCGATGAACAACGGATGGCCGCTACGCGGATTGGACGTGAATTCCGGATGGAACTGGCAGCCGA
>JAUSQB010000474.1 GCA_030652715.1 Rugosibacter sp. | reverse complement strand
TGATCGGTGACATGCACCGAGCCGGTTTGCGCGATGCGGCCGATGTCGTTGCGCGCCAGATCAATCAGCATGACGTGCTCGGCGCGTTCTTTGGGGTCGGCGAGCAGTTCTTCGGCATGCGCCTGGTCTGCCTCCGGCGTGGCGCCGCGCGGCCGTGTGCCAGCCAGCGGACGAATGGTGATGCGTTTATTGATAAAACCCTCGGCATCGGGTGCGCTTTCCTGGCGCACCAGAATTTCTGGCGATGCACCAACGACATGAAAGTCGCCAAAGTCGTAGAAATACATGTAAGGCGAAGGATTGATCGAGCGCAATGCACGGTAAAGCGTGAGCGGCGGGCAGGTGAAGGGCATTTTCAGGCGCTGGCCGATTTGCACTTGCATCATGTCGCCGGCCGCTATGTAGTCCTTGGCTTTTTGCACGGCGGCCAGATAGTCGGCTTTGGCAAAATCGCGAATGACTCGTGTTGCCGCCACGGGCGCGCTGGCGGGGATATCGACCGGTGCGCGGAGTTTTTTTGCCAGGGTTTCAAGGCGCGCGTGCGCCGTGGCATAGGCATTGGGTTCAGAGGTATTGGCGTAAACGATGAGGTAGATTTTGCCGGCCAGATTGTCGATGACGGCCAGCTCTTCGGTCTCTAGCAGCAATACGTCGGGCATGCCAATTTCATCGGGCTTATCGAAGCGGGCGAGTTTTTGCTCCATGTAGCGCACGGCGTCGTAGCCGAAATAACCGGCCAGGCCACCGCAGAAACGCGGAAAGTTTGCGGGGATGAATACCTTGCAGCGCGTTTGATATTCGGCGATGAAATCGAGCGGATTACCTTCTGAAGTCTCGACCACTTGGCCGTCGGTGACGACTTCGGTGCGCCAGGCATTGGCGCGCAGCAGCGTGCGGGCGGGCAGGCCGATGAAGGAGTAACGGCCGAAGCGTTCGCCGCCGACGACCGATTCGAGCAGGAAACTGTTGCGCTGATTGGCCAGCTTGAGATACAGCGATAACGGCGTATCGAGATCGGCGAAAGTTTCCAGCGTAAGTGGAATGCGGTTATAGCCTGCTGTGGCGAGGCGGTTGAATTCGCTCTGGTCGATAGGCTTCATGGATGCTCCGAAAAATAAGCGGTCATGTGCTGTGCGCTGTTTTGTAATGCGTTAGTGTGGATGAAGAAAAGTCGGCGCTGGCGAGACGGCGGCTTAATGAGTTAATGTGCTGTTGGAAGCGCCGCTGAGCATGCGTTGTGCGGCTTCGGCCAGCGTGGCGACTATAGCATCGCAATCCACCGCCTGCACGGGGTTTGCGGGGTTGTATCCATAAGGCACAAGCCACACGCGGCAACCGGCAGCACGCGCGGCCTCTGCATCGTGTTGGGAATCTCCGATATGCAGATTGTCTTTAGGTGCCACGCCAAAATGCTGGCAGGCATGCAACAGCGGCAGTGGGTGCGGTTTTTTCTCGGGCAGGCTGTCGCTTGATAAAACGAGATCGAAAAATGCGGACAAGCCTGTGGCGGCGAGCAAAGGCTCGGTAAAGGCTGCGGCTTTGTTGGTGACCAGCGCCATGGGGATGCCCGCGTTTTTCCAGGCATTCAAGCCTTCCATGACACCGGGGTAGAGCATGGTGCGGCGGCCATTTTCTGCCATGTAATGGCGGCGAAAAATGGGCAGCGCATTGGCTAAAAAAGTGGCGTCGGCGGATTGCTCAGCGGGCAGGCAGCGCGTGACCAAATCCGTCACGCCCCGGCCGATAAATGTGGCGACGGTGGTTTCGGCATGGAGAGGCAGCCTCAGCTCGCGCAGCATGCCATTGGCTGCTGCGGCTAAATCGGGCAGGGTGTTGAGCAGCGTGCCGTCGAGGTCGAGGGTGAGGGTACGCAAATGAGGGGCAGGCATTTACACCGTCGCCAGTTGCGCGCGCAGGGCACTGATGACGCTATCGTAACGGTGCGGGTCGGTGTCCTTGCCCGCACCGAAGACGGCCGAGCCTGCCACGAAAGTATCCGCTCCCGCGCGGGCGATGTCGGCGATGTTATCGACTTTTACGCCACCATCGACTTCCAGCAGAATGTCGCGGCCGGTTTTTTTCTTGTACATGTCCAGACGGCAGCGCGCGCCGCGCAATTTATCCAGCGTGATGGGGATGAACGACTGTCCGCCAAAGCCGGGGTTCACGCTCATCAAGAGCACGATGTCGAGTTTATCCATGACGTAATCCATGTATTGCATGGGCGTGGCCGGGTTGAACACCAGCCCGGCACGGCAGCCGCAATCCCGGATGAGCGAGAGCGTGCGGTCGATATGGTCGGACGCTTCGGGGTGAAAGGTGATGACGTTCGCCCCTGCCTTGGCAAAGTCGGGAATCAGGCGATCCACGGGCTTGACCATCAGATGCACGTCGATTACGGCATCCGTCACCGGGCGAATCGCCTCGCATACCAATGGGCCAATGGTGAGGTTGGGCACGTAATGGTTGTCCATCACGTC
>JAUSQB010000472.1 GCA_030652715.1 Rugosibacter sp. | reverse complement strand
TGCCCAGCCTTCATCACCGCTTCTTTAGCGATGCGATAGACCGTACTGCGACGGCCGCGGTAACCCTTGGCCTTGTCGAGAATCTTTTTATGACGCGCGCGCGCCGTTACACCACGTTTTACTCTAGGCATGTTTTAGTCTCCTTTAAGCGTTCGGCAACATCGCGCGAACAGATTTCACATCGGAGGCATGAACCGTTAGCATACCGCGCAACTGACGCTTGGTCTTGGTCGTTTTCTTGGTGAGAATGTGGCGCTTGAACGCCTGTGAGCGCTTGATACTACCGGAAGCGCGCACGATAAAACGCTTCTTGGCACCGCTCTTGGTCTTCATCTTCGGCATCGAAGATCTCCCTATAACATGACAGCCAGGTGTTTCCCGCCTTGGGAATGCTTGATGACCCGCCATCACTTCTTATCTCCATCCAGCTTTCACTTGACAGAAAAACTCTTGAATAAACTAATTAAAAATCAAATAACTTACAAGATATTCTTAATGCACTTTCTTCTTTGAAGGCGCCAGCACCATGACAAGCTGACGGCCTTCCATTTTCGGAAACTGTTCAACCATTGCTTCTTGCACAAGATCGGCTTTGATACGTTCCAGCATACGCATGCCGATTTCCTGGTGGGCCATTTCGCGCCCGCGAAAACGCAAGGTAATTTTCGCCTTGTCGCCTTCACCAAGAAACTTTATAACGTTACGCAACTTGATCTGGTAATCATTTTCATCCGTACCGGGACGAAACTTGATTTCCTTGACCAACACCTGCTTTTGCTTCTGTCGCGCCTCATGCAAACGCTTGGCTTCCTGATACTTGAACTTGCCAACGTCCATAATCTTGCACACAGGGGGCACAGCGGTCGGCGCAATTTCCACCAAATCCAGACCAGCCTCTTCGGCCAGTGTCAGCGCTTGACGTATTGGAACAATACCTAACTGCTCGCCATCTTCCCCGACCAAACGGACTTCAGGGGAGGTAATTTCGTCATTCAGACGCTGCGACTTATCTTGAGCGATGGTTCAAATCTCCATAAAAACAAAAAAATCAGGCCACAAAAGCGATACTACCCTTGCTGTTTTTTTCATTCAGCAAGCGTTCAATCAAGGCTTGAGGGGACATCTGCCCGAGATCCTGATTGCCACGGGCACGCAAAGCGACCAACCCGGCGGTCTTTTCATTGTCACCAACAACGACAATGTAAGGCCGCTTCAACAAACTATGTTCGCGTATTTTATAGTTTATTTTCTCTCCACGCAAATCACTTATCGCGCGAAGGCCTGCTTTTTGTAATAACTGGGTCACTTCTATCGCGTAATCCGCCTGCGCTTCGGAAATATTCATCACCACAATCTGCACCGGTGCCAGCCATAGAGGGAAAGCGCCCGCATGGTTTTCGATCAGGATGCCGATGAAACGCTCAAGGGAACCGAGGATCGCCCGATGCAGCATCACCGGCGTATGGCGTGAGTTATCTTCGCCAACAAATTCAGCGTCCAGCCGCTGCGGCATGGAGAAATCGACCTGCACCGTACCGCACTGCCATGAACGACCAATCGCATCCTTGATGTGAAATTCAATTTTCGGGCCGTAAAACGCACCTTCGCCGGGCAGTTCTTCCCAAGCCAAGCCACTGGCTGACAACGATGCACGCAAGGCATTTTCAGCCTTGTCCCACGACGCATCTTCACCCACGCGACTTTCCGGGCGCAAGGCCAGCTTGACGGCCACCTCGGTAAAACCAAAATCGGCATACACCTGCCGCACCAGATCATTAAAAGCCGTCACTTCCTGCTGAATCTGGTCTTCGGTGCAGAAAATATGCCCATCATCCTGCGTGAAACCACGCACGCGCATCACGCCATGCAAAGCACCTGATGGCTCATTGCGGTGGCAGGAACCAAACTCGCCATAACGCAACGGCAGGTCGCGATAGGAACGGATGCCCATGTTGAAAATCTGCACATGTCCGGGGCAGTTCATCGGTTTTACCGCGTAATCGCGTTTTTCCGACTCGGTCGTGAACATGTGCTCATGGTAATGTTCCCAGTGGCCGGACTTTTCCCACAGCGTACGTTCCAGAATCTGCGGGCAGCGCACTTCCTGGTAGCCGTTGTCGCGATACACCTGACGCATGTATTGCTCGATTTCCTGCCATACCGTCCAGCCATGCGGATGCCAGAACACCATGCCGGGGGCTTCTTCTTGCAGATGGAATAAATCGAGCTGGCGACCCAGCTTGCGATGATCGCGCTTTTCGGCTTCTTCGAGCATGTGCAAATAGGCTTCCAAGCCTTCCTTTTTCGCCCAGGCCGTGCCGTAAATCCGCTGCAACATGGCGTTTTTGGAGTCGCCACGCCAATAGGCGCCGGCCACTTTCATCAGTTTGAATACTTTGAGCTTGCCGGTTGAAGGCACATGCGGGCCGCGGCAAAGATCGACAAAATCACCCTCGCGATAGAGCGACACATCCTCGCCCTGCGGAATCGCCGCAATCAGCTCGGCCTTGTAATGCTCGCCCAAGCCGGTGAAAAACCTGACTGCTTCATCGCGCGCCACCACTTCGCGCGTCACCGGGAAATCCTTTTTGGCCAGTTCCGCCATGCGTTTTTCAAGCGCCGCCAAATCCTCTGGCGTAAAGGGGCGCGTGTAGGCGAAATCATAATACAAGCCGTTTTCAATGACCGGCCCTATGGTCACTTGCGCTTCGGGGAACAAATCCTTCACCGCATACGCCAGCAAATGCGCGGTGGAATGACGGATCACCTCCAGGCCATCGGCGTCCTTTTCCGTCACGATGGCTAATTGCGCATCCTGATTTATCAAATAAGACGTATCCACCAACTGGCCATCCACACGGCCCGCCAGCGCAGCCTTGGCCAGCCCTGCGCCAATGGACGCGGCAACTTCGGCCACCGTCAAAGGCTGTGGATATTCACGTTTTGAACCATCGGGCAGGGTGATTGCAATCGACATACTTGGAACTCCAGAAAACTTCAGCACAAACGCGAAAAAAGGAAAAACTAATTGAAAACAGGGAAAACAAAGCGGCCACAGAACCGCGTGTGACCGCTAGAGGCCGCTACAAGAAATGGGCTTGATTTTATCACGCCAACACACGCTCACCTTGCGTTCGCCAAGCTTCTATTTGCTGTTTTTGCAATCCTACGAAGCCCGCAGCGCCACCATCGCCGGTTGACGCAACAGTTTGGCCGAACTCAACCACCCCACCGTCGTCACCATCACACTGCCTGCCGCCATGCCGATGAACCACAATCGCGGCTGCGGCAAATAATCCAGTTGAAACACAAAGCGCCCCAAGCCCCAGCCGATGAGGCTCGCCGCAATACCCGCCAGCAAACCGGCCATCGCGCCGAGCATCAGAAACTCCGCCAGCAGCGCGCGCACCAATTGCCGCCGCCTGGCACCCAGCGCACGCAACACCGCCAGCTCATGCTGACGCTCGTCGCTACTCGCTTGCAACGCCGCGTAAAGCACCGCCAGCCCGGCTAAAACAGCAAAACCAAACACCAGTTCCACCGCACGCACCACTTGATCGAGCGTGGCATTGAGCTGCTTTACCAGCGAGGCAATATCGATCACCGTCAAATTGGGAAACACCTTGACCAACTCCGGGATGAAAGACCCACGATTGTCCGGCAGATAAAAGCTGGTGATATAGCTTGCCGGTGCGGCATCGAGCAAACCTGGCGGCGCGATGACAAAAAAGTTCACGCGCATCGAATCCCAATCCAGCGTACGCACCGAAGTGATTTTTGCCTCAACGCGCTGCCCGGCAATATCGTATGCTAGGCGATCACCCAGCTTCAGGTTCAGCGTTTTGGCAATGCCCTGCTCCACTGAAAACGCCGCCGTTTGACTATTGCCATGCCAACGCCCGTCAGTCACGCGATTGCCTGCAGGCAAATCAGCCGTCCACGATAGATTGAACTCGCGGTCAAGCAAGCGCTGCGCTTGCTCATCTGCGTACTTTTTAGGCTCAATCGCCACGCCATTGATCGCCACCAAACGCCCGCGCACCATGGGCGCAAGATCGGGGGGCGGCAAGCCGTGTTGTCTGAAAAAGTCGGCGATGGCGGGACGCTGATCCGGCTGGATATTGATCACAAACCGATTCGGCGCATCCGGCGGCAGCTTCTTTTGCCAGCTCGCCAATAAATCGCCGCGCGCCACGGTGAAGAGCAGCAAGGCGGTGAGCCCGAGCGCTAAGGCAATGGCCTGCACCAAGGTCGCATTCAACCGTCGGCGCAAATTCACCAGCCCATGCCGCCAGCCATAACCACCGCCCGTTGGCCTCACCCATCCCAGCAGCCCCACCCAGCCGCGCAGCACCAGCGTGAACACAACCAATGCGGCAAGAAATCCGCCCAGCACCATCAAGCCCAGTTTCAAGCCGCCCGCCATCCACAGCATCAAGCCAGCCAGCAACACGCTACCCAATAAATAAGCCATGACAGACGCCGATTCAAATGCCATTTCACGCCGCAACACGCGCAAAGTGGACGCGTGACGCAGCCGCAACAATGGCGGCAAGGCAAAACCACCCACCAGAATCATTCCGACCAAGAGACCCTGCACCCAGGGCAAAAGGGAAGGTGCAGGCAAAGCCGTCACCAAAAAGCCACCCAGCAACTGCTGCAACACCGCCTGCACCGCATAACCCAGCCCGCAACCAGCGAGCGTTGCCAACAAGCCGAACAGTAAAAATTCGCCACCATGAATCAGCAAAATTTGTGCGCTAGACGCCCCCAGGCAGCGCATCACAGCGCACCCATCCAGATGCCGCCGCATGTAGCGCTCCGCCGCCAAGGCCACCGCCACTGCTGCCAAAACCACGGCAAGCAACGCTGCCAGCCGCAAAAAGCGTTGTGCGCGCTCGGTAATGTTGCGAATCTCCGGCCGCGCGTTATCCAGGCTTTCCAGCTTTTCGCCACGCCCCAGCCGCGCTTCGGCCCATGCGCCAAAACCGGCTACTACCGCAGGTTCGCCTGCCAGATGCAACCGGTACCTTGCACGGCTACCATTCTGAATCAGCCCCGTGGTGGTCAAATCCGCCAGATTGATCATCAAGCGCGGCGCTAAAGCCAGCAAATTCGTGCCACGATCCGGCTCCAGCGTCAGAATCGCGCCTATTGTCACCGTCGTATTACCCAGCGCCAGCTGGCTGCCTTTGGATAAATTCAAAGCCGTCGCCAAGCGTTCATCCGGCCAGGCCTCGCCCATACTGGGCACGCCCTGCGTTGTCGCATCCGGCGTATTCAAGCCCGGCGCAATGCGCAAAGCCCCGCGCAGCGGATAACTTTCCGACACCGCCTTGATCTCCGCCAGCTGCGTTGCCAAGCCGTCCGCGCCATCGGTCTGCACCATGCTCGGAAAAGTCACACTCTGCGCTACCCGCAAGCCGCGCGCCGCCGCCTCAACCGAATAATCCGCCGCCCAGGGATGATCCGCCGTGAGCAGCAAATCGCCCCCCAGCAACTGATGCGCCTCCAGCTTCAAGCCCTGCTCCACGCGGTCAGTCAAAAAGCCCACACCGGTTAAAGCCGCTACCGCCAGCACAATCGCCAGGCCCACCACCGTAAGCTCCCCCGCCCGCCAGTCACGGCGCAGCATGCGCCAGATCAGATTGAAATTGTGCATTACGTGTTTTTATTTATTGTCGGGAACGTTCAGGCAAAGAAAAGTCGGCGCTGGCAACACGGCAGCAATATATCCACATTACGTCACGGTGGCAGGTGTATCGGCATGCGGCTTGACGTGCAGTTCAACACCCAGCGCGCCCATCACTTTGAGGATGGTGGCAAAGCTCGGATTTCCCTCCCCGGACAACGCCTTGTACAGGCTTTCACGCCCCAGCCCCGTATCGCGCGCCAACTGGCTCATGCCCTTGGCGCGGGCGATGTCGCCCAGCACCTTGGCGATGAACGCCGCATCATCACCCGCCTCTTCCAGGCAGGCGTCCAGATAAAGCGCAATATCTTCATCGCTCTTCAAGTGTTCTACCACGTCCCATTTGCGCAGTTTAAGTGTCATGCCTCTGTCCTTTCTATAGTTCGCGCGTCAGTTTCAGCGCGGCCTTGATATCTTTCGCCTGCGATGACTTCTCGCAAGCCGGCAAACCAGGCAGCAAAAACTTCCGTGGTGTAAATGGCCTTCATGGTTTAGATTGTATATTTTGGGATACGAATAAACAAGACGTTTATTCAGCAGCTCAAAAGAAAAACTGAACACACTGCTGCATATCACACAGTGGTCAAACCAACCATAGCCAGAAAGTCGGCGATGGTGATACGGCAACTCATGTCTTCTCTTGGCCGCCATCCTTTGGTTTAGCGTCTATGACTTGAAACCGCCAACACATAAAAATCACCGCACAATCCCAACCAGTCTGTGCATGCAGCCTCATTTAACCCGACTGAGTATGTCACCGGCCCGACAGGAGTAAACACGATGAGCGCAACCGAGCAAGTGTTAATCGAAAAGATCAGGCAATCAAGACGCAGCAGTAGCTCGCACGCCTATCTTCTGTTTACATCGTGGATAGTTCTGGCAACCCCAGAAAGCAGACTTGCCCTTCGAGCCAGAAACACATCGCATTTTGATGCCGCACGATGGGCATGTCGGCGTAGTGAAGTTGCCCTCGGTGGCGAAAGCCAGCAACTCTTGCTGTTGAGTGTCAGGCAAACGCTTAATCATCGCCACCAGCATTTCGCCGCCGATCAGCGTGATCCGGTTGGTTTTGGCGAAAGCCTTTGCCTCATCGGTAAAGTGGCTCGACGCCATGAAAAATGCTTTCTCGATTTTCTCGTGAGCCATTACGCCCAGCAATTCACGGATTGGCTTCACGCCAACATAGCGACCCCAGGCCTTGCACTGAACAATCGACGTAGGCTTGCCAGAATCATCCTGATACAAGCGAATATCAATGCCGCCATCCGCGCCAAGTTGCGTGGTTTCACTCTTGATCCCCTTTAACGCATAGAACTTCTGGCAAACATCCTCGAAGCGCTTCCATTCCAGATCACGCAGGAGGCCAATACTCCATTCCGTTGGTTTGACACTGGTGGTAGCTGACACCGCTTTCCATTCGTTCCAGATGCGATCTTCATCTGGTTTTGGCCGCTCAATTTTCGGTGAGCCTGGTTCACTCTGTTTTGGCTGCTCAGCGATAGCCCGATATTTTGGCGTTACCCGTTGATTTGCAGACTTTGCAGTCGAAAACTTTTCACGGGCGAAAGACAACAAGCCAACAAAAAACAAAACCCCGGAAAACAACCAGGCCATGCCAGACAAGGCTGCGGCAATCGGTTTCAGGATCAGGTTGGATGCCGCCATTGAAGGCAATACCGCTTTGAAAAAAATGAGCACCAACACAGCAAAAAGAATGCTGATCCACCACGGCGCTTTGAAAAGCGCCGTGGTGGGGGATTCCTTAGTTTTGCGACGGCGTGCCATTCAAACCTCTCTCAAAATTATTCGCAGGCCAGCGCGATGGGGCATGGGTAAAGGCTGACAAAGAAAGACGCTACACATTGCCGTCAGCGGCCTTTTCGCGCCATATCGCCAGCGCCGACTTTTTGCGCGTGGCTTGCGCGGGCAGCAGGCTGGTCAGCGCCTGGTAGCGTTCGAAGAGAAAGGCCACGCGGGTGGCGTCGGTGGCCGCGCCCTTGTAGCCATAGGCGGCGTCCGCCCAGTGTTTTGAGAAGGTCAAGGCGCGCGAGCGGATTTCGTTCTAGGAGAGTGGCATGGGTTATGGCGCTCCAATCATTCGGCTGTGCGCTGTACGCCTTGCCCGAAGATGGCTGGCATATCTCGCGCGCCGTGGAGCACCCGCTCGATGCGAACCATATCATCCAACACGCGGAAGAAGATGACATACCGCCCCATGGAGGCCATACGCAGGCTGGCAGCCAAGTCTTCCCGGCTGGGATAACCCATCGGTGCATGGGCAATGCGCTGGCATTGCGTCATCAGTTTGGCGACAAAACGCCGAGCGTTGGCGCGGCTGTCCTTGGCGATGAAGTCGCCAATCTCCACCAGATCTTGCCTTGCCTTGGGCGAAAAGGTAACGCCAAGCATTACGCGTTGCGTTTGGTATTGTTTCTGGGTTTGGTATTGTTTCTGGGTTTGGCTGTTTGCGCAGTATCGGCGTAACGCACGTTGAGTTCAGTGAATACCTGATCAGCCGGAATGGCCGGGCCGCTGTCGATGCCTTCCTGTATGGTCTGCCGCAGGTCAGCACTCAGCCGTTCCAGCATGGCCTCATAAACCTTAGGCGATAAAAGATAGGCTGCCGGACGGTTATGGTTAAGCACCGCGACAGGTTCGGAGCCAGCCTGTTCCAGCACGGCGCTGGGACTACGTTTTAGTTCAGTAATGCTGACTGAGCACGAAGCGAGCACTTGTTCCATGGCATGCCTTTTAATCAAACCAAAATAGGTGCCTTATTGTGGTCGATTTCCAGTTGGTTGGCAAGAGACTAAGCCCACCATCGCGGCCACCTTGCTGTGAGTTTTTGAGTTGCCCTGCTCATCCGCGCATTTTCTCAATCGCTTCCTCCACCCGATCCACCGCAATCACCTCGATGCCCTTGATCGGCTGCCTAGGCGCGTTGGCCTTGGGTACGATGGCGTGGGTGAAGCCTAACTTGGCGGCTTCTTTCAAGCGCTCCTGTCCGCGCGGGGCGGGGCGGATTTCGCCAGCCAGGCCGATTTCGCCAAACACGGCAAATTTGCCGGGCAAGGGTTTGTTGCGCAGGGACGAGACGATCGCCAGCAGCACGGCCAAATCCGCTGCGGGCTCGGTGATCTTCACGCCGCCGACGGCATTGACGAATACGTCCTGATCGGAACACACGACACCCGCGTGGCGATGCAATACGGCAAGCAGCATGGCCAGGCGATTTTGCTCCAGCCCCACCGTTAAGCGGCGCGGGTTGCCGAAGGCGGTATCGACCAGCGCCTGAATTTCCACCAGCAGCGGGCGCGTGCCTTCTTGCGTGATGAGCACGCACGAACCGGCGACATCCAGCGAATGTTGCGACAAAAACAAGGCTGAGGGGTTGGACACGCCCCGCAGGCCTTTTTCGGTCATGGCGAATACGCCGAGTTCATTCACCGCACCGAAGCGGTTTTTGAACGCACGCACGAGGCGAAAGCTCGAGTGCGTGTCGCCTTCGAAATACAGCACGGTGTCCACAATATGCTCCAGCACGCGGGGCCCGGCCAGCGAACCATCCTTGGTGACGTGGCCGACCAGAATGATGCAGGTGCCGCTTTGCTTGGCAAAACGCGTGAGCTGCGCCGAGCATTCGCGCACTTGCGCGACCGAGCCGGGCGCGGATTGCAGCGCGTCTGACCACAGGGTTTGAATCGAGTCGATGACCGCGACTGCCGGGCGCGAGGCTATCAGCGTGGCGAGGATTTTTTCGAGATTGATTTCGGTGAGGATTTGCATGTTGCCGACATCCAGCTGCAAGCGCTGCGAGCGCAAGGCCACCTGCTCGCCGGACTCTTCACCCGAGACATAGAGCACGTTCTCGTTAGTCTGCGCCAGGCGCGCCAAGGCTTGCAAAAGCAAGGTGGATTTGCCGATGCCGGGGTCGCCGCCGATCAGCACCACGCCGCCGGCGACCAGGCCGCCGCCGAGCACGCGGTCGAATTCCTCGATGCCGGTGGGCTGGCGCGGCTCAATGCGTGGTTGAATTTTACTCAGCGTTTGCAAACTGCTCACTCCGGCCAGCGAGGCAAAGCTGCGCCCGGCGGGTGTGGCGGTTTCCATCACGGCCTCGACCAGCGTGTTCCATTGTGCGCAACCGGGGCACTGGCCTTGCCATTTGGGGGCAGTCGCGCCGCACTCGGTGCAGGAATAGATGGATCTTGGTTTAGCCATTTTTTTGTGATTCTCGATTTATTGACTCAGTTTATTCATCGACTTCGATGACGAGCACACGCGGGGCCAGCGCACAAAACAATTCATACGCCACGGTGCCTGCAGCGGTGGCCACGTCGTCCGCAGGTAATCCCTCGCCCCAGAGCGTAACTTTTGTGCCAATGGCGGGTGTTGCCGCCGTCTCACCATCGCCGACTTTCTCAAGGTAAGTGAGATCAACGCACAGCTTGTCCATCGACACACGACCGAGAGTGCGCGTGCGCTGGCCGCCTACCAGTACTGGCGTGCCGGTGGGCGCATGGCGCGGATAGCCGTCCGCATAGCCGCAGGCGACGATGCCGATACGCATCGGCTGCTCGGCAACAAAGGTGCCACCGTAACCCACACGGTCGCCCGCCGCGATGTCGCGCACACCGATCAGCTCGCTGGCCAAGGTCATCACGGGTTTGAGGCCTAGCGATTCTGCGCTCTGCCGCGCCGGAAAAGGGGATGCGCCATACAGCATGATGCCGGGCCGCACCCAGTCAGCATGACTTTCAGGAAAGCGCAGCAGCGCGGCGGAATTGGCCAGGGACAACGGCAACGCATGCCCATTTGTCATGGCACGCAAACAGCGCATCTGTTCGGCGATGCCACGATCTTCATCCGCATCGGCAAAATGCGTCATCACGGTAATGGATGCGGCACAGCCAGCAGCTTCAAGCCGCGCCAGCACTTGCGTAAACTCATCGGCAGTAAAACCCAGCCGATGCATGCCGGTATCAAGTTTTAGATATATGGGCACATGCAACTTTGCAGCAATCAGCGCATCCACCTGCCACAGCGTATGCAGCACAGGCGTCAGTTCCCACTCGGCGAAGAGCGGCAACTCGTCTGCCTGATAAAAGCCTTCCAGCAGCAAAATCGGCTGACGAATGCCGACTTTGCGCAATGCGATGGCGCTGTCGATTTCAATCAGCGTAAAACCATCGGTCACGTCTTCTAAAGCACGCGCTGCAGACAGCACGCCATGCCCGTAGGCATTGGCCTTGATCACACTCCAAATGTTCGAATGGTTCGCCACCTGGCGAACCCTGGCATGGTTGTGTCGTAATGCAGCCCAATCAAGGCGCGCATGAATCGGTCGGGACATGTGATCAATAAGGGATGAGTAGCGCTGGATGACACAGCAGGGTCAAGGTCGCAATTCAATCACAAAACCGCTCACCTTGGCGCCAACGATCTTGCACTCATGCAAGATCGTCATACCCTTGCCACATCTTTCGTGCTATAAAACAGCAACTTTTAACCACGGTCGCGTGTTTCGCTCGGTGTCTGATCAGTGTCTGATTTTTTTCTGCACACCCCAACCCCACCCTTCGCGCCCCCCCCGCACTCCATCCATGAAGTTAGGTTTTTATATCATCATGGCCGCGCAGTTTTTTTCTGCGCTGGCCGACAATGTCCTGTTGATTGCTGCCATTGGCATGCTGGTCGCCATGCAGGCTCCGGCGGAATACACGCCGCTGCTTAAAACCTCATTCACCATTTCCTATGTGCTGCTAGCGGCTTTTGTCGGCGCTTTTGCTGACTCCATGCCCAAATGGCGGGTCATGTTCATCAGCAATGGCATCAAGATTTTTGGCTGCGGCCTGATGTTTTTTGACGTGCATCCACTGCTGGCCTATGCCGTGGTCGGACTGGGCGCCGCAGCTTATTCGCCCGCCAAATACGGCATCGTGACGGAATATCTGCCACACCGACTGTTGGTGGTTGCCAACGGCTGGATCGAAGGGCTCACCGTGCTGGCCATTATTCTTGGCGTAACGCTCGGAGGCCTGTTGATCAAACCGGATATTGCGCACAGCCTGCTGGCATTTGACTTTCCATTAATGAATACCGGCATTGATACCATCGCTGAAGTAAGCCTGGCAGTTACGGGCGGCTTATATCTGCTAGCAGCGCTTTTTAATTTGTATGTACCCGATACCGGAGTTGATCACAAGACCATCAAGAAAAACCCCATTTACCTGATCCACGAGTTCACTCATTGCTTTAAATTGTTGTGGAAAGACAAACTGGGAAGAATTTCTCTGGCCGTTACCACCTTGTTTTGGGGTGCAGGCGCAACGTTACAGTTTCTGGTGCTGGACTGGGCCAAAACTGCTCTGAACATGGATCTCTCGGAAGCCACCTTGCTGCAAGGGGTAGTGGCCGTTGGCGTGGCCATTGGTGCAGTACTGGCCGCACGCATGGTCACTTTGCGCAAATCCGTGCGTGTCATTCCCGTAGGCATCGCTATGGGCGTAGTAGTCATGAGCATGATTTTTGTGGATAACACCGTTATCGCGTCGCTGCTGCTGTTTTTTATTGGCATGCTCTCGGGTTTCTTTGTGGTGCCGATGAATGCTCTATTGCAGCATCGAGGACATATTTTGATGGGTGCCGGGCATTCCATTGCGGTGCAAAACTTTAATGAAAACCTATCCATTCTGGTAATGACTTCACTGTATTCCATCCTGCTGGGAATACAACTCTCAATCAACTGGATCATTGCGATCCTTGCAGCTTTCGTCATCAGTATCATGTGGCTGGTGATGCGCCACCATCAGGCAAATCAACGAGAACATGACGATGTCGCGCACTTGGATGATGGCGCGCTGTAAGTAGACCGTGAAGCACAAAACAAACACATAAGCCCAAACTGCTTGAAATCGGCGAAGTTATAGTCGAGCAGGTCTGTCAGGTAATTCATTCGGATTTTCTCTTCGTGCCGGAAAGTGCTGAACCAATAACTCGCTGGCTTTTCTGATAGCCTCCAGCACACCACGACGGTAGTCCTTTTGCCCAAACGCGGCTTCCATGCCATGACACAACGCATCCCACTGAGCTTGCGGCACGCATTGCGCAATACCTCGGTCGGCAAGAATTTCCACTCGATGATCAATGAGTTGCACATAAATCAAGATGCCGCTGTTTTCTTCTGTATCCCACACGCCTAGCTGGGCAAACAGTTGAGCCGCTCGATGCCGCACGGGCAAATCACGCCATAGGGCAGACCATGGCAACGGCCCTTCAAATACAAACCGCAACTCGCCGCGATGTTTTTTTTCAGATGCTGCCACAGCAGATTCAATTGCCGCTAGATCGGCACGACAAAAAACGCGCTGCGCGAACCATCCCGGGGTGAGCAAATGCGTGATCACGCGTTGCAGATTCATGTCACCATCTCCCCGATGCGCCACCGCCACCAAAGCCGCCACCGCCGCCGCTAAAACCGCCGCCGCCCAATCCCCCAGAGCGACCACCCATGCCCCCCATGCCGCCACCTAACCCACCGCGCATGAAAGAGAAGAACAGAACAAAAATGCCAAACACCAAACCAATAAGCCACGAACCCAGCAGCCAGCCACCGATCAGCACACCGATGCCAGCGGCAAGCAAGGAGCCACCCAAGCCCAGCAAGCGATTCAATAGCGGCGCAAAAAACGCGGCCCCCGCCAGCAAAGGCAGCAAACCACCCTCAATCTGACCACCCGTGTTGGCAGCTAGACCAGCACTCGGCGGGGGCAAAGGCTCGCCCTCGATAACGGTTTGCATGGCCATGACCCCCGCATCAATACCGCCTGCATAGTCTCCCTCGCGAAAGCGCGGCGTAATCACTTCGCTGATAATGCGCTTCGCTGTCGCATCATTGAGCGCCCCTTCCAACCCGTAACCCACCTCGATGCGCAACTGCCGGTCATCTTTGGCAATGAGTAGAATGACACCATCATCGATGCCCCGGCGGCCTATCTTCCAGGCATCGGCCAGACGTATGCCAAACTGCTCGATACTTTCCGGTTGAAAAGTCGGCGCTAGCAACACGGCGATTTGTGCACCCTTTTTCTGCTCGAAAGCACTTAACTTTACCTCCAGTGCAGCGCGCTGGGGTTCGCTTAAGGTACCCGTCAGATCGGTCACTCGCTGAGTTAGTGGTGGCAGAGCCAGCAAGCCATCAGCCGCGCTGGCAACAGGCAGTAACCCGGCCAGGCTGCCTAATGCCAGCAGCGCCATAAGCAATGCATGCCTCCATCGCAGCTGCTTTATCAGCATGGCCGTTAATTGGCAGGCGCAACAGGTGCTGGTACACCAAATTCCACACGCGGTGGCGTGGCAATGGCTTTTTCATTCTCAACGGTAAAGTTCGCCTTGGGCTTCCAGCCCATCACCATGGCCGTTAAATTATTAGGAAAGACGCGGACTGACACGTTGTAATCCTGCACCGATTTGATATAGCGATTACGCGCGACAGTGATGCGGTTCTCTGTTCCTTCGAGTTGCGCTTGCAAATCACGAAAGCTCGCATCGGCTTTCAGGTTTGGATAGTTTTCAGCGACCACTAAAAGCCGTGCCAGCGCACCGCCCAACTCGCTTTGTGATTTCTGAAATTTAGCAAAAGCCGCTTCATCATTGATCAATTCAGGTGTAGCTTTCATACCGGCAACACTGGCTCGCGCCTCGGTTACCCGCGTGAGAACTTCTTTCTCATGCGCAGCATACCCTTGCACAGTAGCGACCAGATTCGGAACCAGATCCGCCCGCCGTTGATATTGGTTAAGTATCTCAGACCAGGCAGCATTTACCTGCTCATCGTTTACCTGCACCTGGTTGTAGCCACAACCAGAAAGCATTAAGGCAAGACATGACAACAAGGCCACCATGCGTAATTTCATCTGAGTCTCCTGAAAATAATTGACGGGTGCAAACATCTACACCCGTCAATATGCAGTCTTACTACATCAAAATCAAGGACTCATTTTGTATGGTCTGGCTACGCATAGGGCAGCCAGATAGACCATAGCCAGAATATGCCAATAAACAAAACCTTATGCCCGCGCTGCAATTACCGCCGCTTCTGACTCTACTTTGACCTTCGGGAGGCTCATGCCAGCAGCAGTTGATTGAATGTCCCCGCAGATTTGTCCGCCTTCTTCAATCAAAATTTTTCCATAACGTATCTTGCCGGTAACGCGGCCGGTCGCATGGATGATCAACTGGCTTCGGGCAGTGAGTTCGCCCTCAAAGCTACCATGTATTTCTGCGGTATCGATACTCACGGTGCCGCAGAATATGCCCTGTTCGGCAATACGAATGATATGGCTGTCCATGGTCGCTTCGACCCTCCCCTCCACAACCAGCGTATCGCAATCAAGAATCTCTGCGCCCTTGAGCTTGACATCGGGCCCCACCAGCAGACGATTGCCGACACCCGTCTCAGACTTTGGCTGCGTGGCTGGAGTCGATAGATTAGCGGGGGTCGAATTCGCAGTGCTCAATACTGGCGGCGTCGGAATGGGTGGCGTCGAGGCGACAGCCGGTTTCGTCGCCGAGTCGGGCATGGGTGTTGATGAGCGGCCAAACAAGCCCCGTGAATTACTCGATCCATCGGGCTTAGTAATGAAATTCGACGTTTTAAGCATAGGTTTTCCTTTTCAAAATAGTTACAGAACAATGGGACGGTCATGTCTCTTCACCGTCGCATGGCATTCGCATTCCCCATATGGGTGGGAGCCCAGCACCGGCATATCTGATCTGATGATGATGCCCCGGACATCGCTGATACGCCAGCCTCGATGACGGCAGTGGCATTAATTATCCAGAACAAGGACTAGCGGCCAAGTCCCAAGCCGCCGCCAGCACTAACTCCTCCACCGATACCGATACCACCACTGCCTTGCAGAATTCCAGTCCTGACGCCAGCATCAATCTGAGTCCGACTTTTAACACCGACACCCTCGCCATTAGCATTGGCACTACCGCCCCCCGTCACAGCCAATGACCGGGGAGACGCTTGTGTATCGGTTACTAAATCATTACCTTTGAGATTAACATCAAGGTTTTGAGCAATCTGCTTCCATCCCATGCCCTGACTGCGAAGTTGCAACACTCCGGCTGTACCCGCTGCGCCGGATACCGTGGCTCCACCCATCAACACCGTGTGCAATTGCTCTGGCGTCGGATAGCTGATCCCTTGTGCCGCTAATTTGTCTCGGGTTAAAGACAACGCACGACTGACCTCACCGTAGCCCATCGGTTGGGTCGGCGGTGAGAAAACAAGGCGACCGGATGCCCCGGATTGACCGCTCAGTGTCAGCGGTACTGACGTACCGTTACGCAACCCCTTGACCAGACTCATGGCATTCTCGCGGGATCCGGCAAGTGTCTCAAACTCGCTCGCCAGGCGATTGGCAGCAGCCATTTCTGCAGCACTCTCGTGCCTGGAAAAAGCGCCAGTCACAGCAGACTCCGAGCTTGCAGATGTCCCGCCTGAAGCAGTAGAAACTGCGCCAGATGCCGTTCCAGTGGCTGTTGCGTCTGCAGCCATCGCTACGGATGCAGCAAAATAAATAGTACTCATTGTTAACAGTTGTTTTACGTATTGATTCTTCATGCGACTTCTCCTTCTCTAGTGATTACCGAGCATCCTCTCGGCCAGGAAAAAAAATCAATCTATCGATAACGTTACCTCCGCTCCAACTCCTTGCCGATACAGGCTCCTGCCGCCGCACCCCCAATGGTGCCAGCTGAGTTGCCGGTCAACGAAATACCGACAATGCCTCCCACTACCGCGCCGGAAACGGTACCTATTTCTTGTTTGATGGATTCGAGGTGCAAGCCGCAATCAGCGGAAATACCACGAGCAAGAAAATTCGTTTTTTAATTCGCTGACGGTTCACGGCTTTGCTCCTTGGGTCGACTGAGCATTTCGATACAATGCTCAATTACCTATAAGCAATAAGCAGCTACTGTGCCAGATTATTTTTTACAATATATTTCAACAAGTTAAGCAATCCAGAAGATTTCCAAGTCGCAGTAATCTGTCGCCATCAAACGACAGATTGCTGCATGGATTTTGCAACCTGATGAAACCTAATGGTTTTTACTGTCGCGCTGGAGCGACAGTTACTTGAACAGCGAAGGATCCAGAGAATGACGCTGCAAAAGCTTGTAAAAATCCGTGCGATTTCGCTGCGCCAAAACAGCGGCGCCAGCAACGTTTCCACCCGTCATTTTGAGCAAACGAGCCAGGTAATCCGCCTCAAATCGGCGCCGGGCCTCATCGAAGGGCACAATATCTTCAACTGCCTGTATGGCATTTTGAATCAGTATCAGCGGCACAATAGGACTGGTTGCCAAAGCCACCGCCTGTTCGACCACATTCAGTAACTGCCGCACATTACCAGGCCAGCTGGCACGCACTAAAATTTCCATCGCATCGGGGGAAAATCCATTAACCTCTTTGCGATAACGTTCGGCAAGCGTGCGCAAAAAATGCCGGGCAAGCAAGGGAATATCGTCGCGCCGCTCGCTCAGGGAAGGAATCGTCAGTGCTACCACCTTGAGACGGTAAAACAAATCACTACGAAAACGCCCTTCTGCCATTTCCACTTCCAGATCGCGATGTGTCGCACTAATGACCCGAATATCCACACGATGCGATTTAGCCTCACCCAGAGGCCGCACCTCGCGCTGCTCCAGCATGCGCAATAATTTCACCTGTAATGGCAAGGGCATGTCGCCAATTTCATCAAGAAACAGCGTACCGCCATCGGCTTCCCTGACTAATCCGGCATAGTCTTTATTCGCCCCGGTAAATGCCCCGCGCACGTAGCCAAAAAGCTCGGATTCCAGAAGGTTTTCCGGGATTGCACCACAATTCACAGCCACAAAAGCAGCCTGAGACCGTGTGCTGGCAAGATGGATGGCTTGGGCCAATAACTCTTTGCCAGTGCCCGATTCGCCATACAGCATGACGCTGGCGTCGCTGGCAGCAACCAGTCTGGCCTGAGCCAAAAGACCTTCCATGACCGGGCTTTGGGTAACAATGCTCGCCCGCCATGTCTGTTCGCCGATGGCCTCAGTAGCGTTGCTGGCAGAAAACCGCAATGCCCGCTCCACTTGATCAAGCAGCTCTTTGGCGTCATAGGGTTTGGTCAGATAACCGAACACACCGCGATTGGTCGCTGCAATCGCATCCGGAATGGTGCCATGCGCCGTGAGTATGATGACCGGCAATGCAGGATGTGTCGCGCTGATCGCCTCAAACAATGCCGAACCATCCATGCCTGGCATGCGCAGATCGGTAATAACCAGATGCGGCCTCTCGACCACAATCATGGCCAGCGCGTGCTCTGCCTTACCCGTCGTCATGACGCCATAACCTGCTGCCTCAAGCCGGATGGCCAGCAGACGAAGCAAGCCCGGGTCATCATCGACCAATAAAATCTGTGGCTGAGTCTGCGATCGTATCGTGCTCATGGTTTTTCTTTAATTACACGCTCACGCTGCATCATTTTTTTCTCGATCTCCTTTAAGGCTTCAAGTTTGCTCTCAAGATCATCTGCACGGCGGGTTTGTATCTGCAAGGCACTCTCCAACCGCTGGCGTTCAGCCA
This sequence comes from Rugosibacter sp., assembly GCA_030652715.1. Classification (GTDB taxonomy): domain Bacteria; phylum Pseudomonadota; class Gammaproteobacteria; order Burkholderiales; family Rhodocyclaceae; genus Rugosibacter. The sequence continues at coordinate 6,850 of JAUSQB010000472.1, read as the reverse complement.
AGCCGGTATACACCATAGCAGCCAGGGCATGCAGCGCGCGTTCACTCTGTCCTGCCTCTTTGATCAAGGGTTCGAGCAGTTGCTGTGCATGGCGGTTGTCTCCACCAGGAACGGACAAGGTAAGCGCATATTGCAGCTGATAGAAAATCGATTTGTCTTTCGCATAACTCTTGCGCGCACGCTCGGTTTCCCTGGCAAGCTCAACTGACGACAGCAAGCGCAGTTGATCAAAATAAATAAGCAATGCACTTACCCTATCTGGCGCATTCCAGTAAATGGGACTGGATAGCGCAACACTTTCCACCGGTTTGGTCGCCGCACAACCAGCAAGCAAACCTAACGAAAAAAACAAGAATAAATATTTATAAAAAGAATGCACAGTCTTCATCTATCGTTATAAGTTCAAGGGGAGTCGTACCGTAAAGATGCCTTTTCCGCGGCCGACTGTGATTTCGCCCCCCAGGGTGAGCACATGTTCTTTGGTAATTGACAAACCCAGCCCCGACCCTTTGACAACACCAGCCGCTACCGCCTGTCCGCGATAAAAAGGATCAAACAAGCTATCTAAATCTTCATCGGCTACGCCTGGGCCATCGTCAATTACCGAGAACAAAGCATCGCTACCGTCTTTTGTTGCTGACACGATAATAGTGCCGCCCAAGGGCGAGAATTTAATCGCATTAGAGAGCAGATTATCAAATACGATACGCAATCGTTCGGGATCCGTACGCATAACAAAATCATCGATCTTCATCTCTAAATTGATATTACGCGAAGTCATGGTCAAGCACTGTTTATCGATCACTTTTTCAACCACTTCACCTGGTTTTACAGACTGTAATTTAAGTGGAGTCTGGTGAAAGTCCGACTCACCATGGCGCAACAGATCTTCAATCAGTCGCTGTAAATCCAGACTATGCTGGCGCAGGATACGCACAATTTCGTGTTGTTTTTCCGTCAATGGCCCGGCAATTTTTTCGGCCAATAGATCCGACCCTTCCCGCAATGCGGTTAAAGGTGTTTTTAGCTCATGTGAGATGTGGCGCAAAAAACGGCTTTTTTGTTCTTCCAGCTGCACCAGACGCAAACGCAACCAATCCAGCCGATCGCCAAGTTGTTTCAGATCATCAGGGCCATTCACTTCAATTCTGGCATCCAGTCGGCGTTCGCCCAGATCACGAATACCCTGCTCAAGCTGGGCAATTGGCCTGGCGAGCAGATAGGTAAATCCGGCGACGATGAATATCGACAAAGGGAGCAACAAGAAAAGCTGTCTTTTAACCTGCGTCTCAGTTTGCGCAGCCAATACGCGCAAAGACTCCGCTTCTTTATCAATCATCCGGCTCGAACGTGTCAATAGTTGCCGCGCTGTATCAGCAATATCGACATAACGAATAGCGGCATCAGGTGCTTCTAGTGCGTCGATACCAATTTTCATCAGATAGGAATTCAGTTGCTGCTCTTCTTGTTGCAATTCAGCCAATTCCTGCCGCATGAACGATTCCAGTGGCAACCCTTCCAGTTGTGCACTGGCATTGACAAATCGATGATGCAAAGTCAGATAGCTCTCCCATAAGGTGATATCTTGCAGGATGACACTTTGTTGTGCGGCACGTTCCAGCGAATTGGCTGTCTCGCTTAACTCTCGTGCCGCATGCGCTACCCGGGCGGCATCATAAATGGCACGCTGGCTTTGCGTCGATAGTTGCTGTATCGCGACGGTATTGATCAGCAAACCGATAATCAACGGCAATACCGCCAGTAAAAAGCCGACTGAAAGCAGTTTGAAGAACGATTTCGGATAATGAATATTCATGACAGGATCTATCGAAAAATCTGTTCTATATGCCAGACAACTCAGCAGATGACACCAAATATTACTGGTTTGCTTTTAATTGGCGCATCGTACGACGCATGAAGCAGAGGTCTTCCCAGGCTTTCGCTTTATCGGGAAGATTGCGCAACAGATAGGCCGGATGGTAGGTGACGATCACGGGTATCCCCTCATAGTCATGCAACTTGCCACGAGCAGCGCTGATTTTTACTTCAGCCTGCAGCATGGTCTGTGCAGCAGGACGGCCCATAGCAACAATGAGTTTTGGCTGAATCAAGGCAATCTGCTGCACAAGATAAGGCCGACAGGCTGCAATCTCATCGTGGTCCGGTGTTCGATTGCCCGGCGGGCGACATTTAACGGCATTCGCAATATAAACGTCCCGCCCGCGCTGCAGATCAATCGAGGCCAGCATATTATCCAGCAACTGGCCTGCCTGACCGACAAAAGGCTCGCCGCGTTCATCCTCTTCCGCACCCGGCCCTTCACCGACAAAAAGCCAGTCGGCTCGGCGGTCGCCAACGCCCAACACGGCTTGTTTGCGTGCCTCGCAAAGTCGGCACTGGCGACACGCCGCAACGGTGGCTGCCAGCTCGTCCCAACCCATGGGCATAGCGATGCTCGCCACGTGCGTGCTTGTCGTATTGTCTGCCGATGCTTGCGCGGCAGCCGAATGAGTCGCCTCGGTCGGTAGCTCAGTCGCCGCAGGAGCGACGGGGGGGGCGCGCAGTTTCCACAGCGGCCCCAGCCCCATTTCGTGCAGTATCTGTTGACGACGAGGATTCATCAGTTATTCATGGCTGATTTATAAATCCCGTGCCATCACGATTGCATCTTCCCGTTGTTCATGCGCTGAATAATAACCGCGTCGCCGACCAATCTCAATGAACCCCTGGCTTGAGTACAAGGTCAGCGCGGCCTGATTCGTAGCACGCACTTCGAGCAGCATGCGCGTTGCCTGCCGCGCCTTGGCACGCGCCATCAGGTGCTGTAAAAACGCTGCGCCAACTCCTTGTCGTTGAAACGCGGGTAACACGCTAATGTTCAGCAAATCGGCCTCATCCACCGCTATCATTACCACGCCATAGCCCACCCAGGCGTTGCTGCTGTCATACGCCAGCAAGGCATCATGACCAGATGCCAGCGAATCGGCAAACTGGCCACGCGTCCACGGTGAAGCATGCAGCACGGCCTCGGCGGCGACCACGGCATCCAGATCAGCCAGGGTCATCGCGGTGGTGCGCAAGTATTGGTCAACCATCATTTCAATCCGCCACGCGCCAAGCGTTCGCTAGTGGTAAATGCCACTTTGTCGCGCACATAAAATGGCTGGGCATCGGCGGCAGCCACCCCTCGGCCGCTGGCTAATACCGGTGCCGCCAAGCGTGCCACGGCAGCGGCTGAAGGAAAAACATCCGGGTGAATGCCCGCCAAATCGGGCTTGCGGCTAGCCAATAATTCACCATAAGTTTTAAAACCATCGCCCACGCCCCAAGCATTTGGAAAAGTCGGCGCTGGCGAGACGGCGGGGGCCACACAGTGAGGCGCCATGACTTCGTGAGCGACCTCCCCTTCGATGGTATAAGCGGCTGCATAAATTTCATTCATGCGTGCATCAAGACATGCCCAGACATTGCGCTCGCCCGATGCCAAGGCCAGCGCGGCCAGGGTTGAGACAGGCGCAACGGGCACATCCAGACCAAACGCCAGGCCCTGCGCCACGCCGCACGCCAAGCGCAAACCCGTAAACCCGCCAGGGCCTGCACCAAAGGCAATGCCATCGAGTTGTTGCAACGTTATGCCGGACTGGGCGAGCAGCTCATGCGCCCAGGGCAAAAGATAGGCCGAACCGCTATTGGGGTGGTCGGCAAACCGCTCGCTGATCTCGCCATCCTGCCAAAGCGCGACAGATAGGCATCGTGTCGCCGTCTCGAAGGCCAGAAAGCGCACGGTTTGTTGATTAAATGCAGCGTTGCTTAAACGCGCGGACGGCCAAACATGCCGCGCAAGGCATCTTGCAAATCAGCAGGCAATACAACCGTTTTGGCGTTTTCCGAGGTAGCCAGACTGCCTAGCGTCTGGATATATTTTTCGCCCAGCAAATAGCGCACAGGGGCATCGTCACTCCCCAGCGCCACCGCGACGCGCTGGATTGCTTCGGCACTCGCCGTCGCCAAAGTGACTTGCGCCTCGGCTTGCAGGCGTGCCGCTTGCAGTTGAGCTTCCGCATTGAGAATGGTCGATTGCTTGGTACCTTCAGCGCGTGTCACTGTAGCTTTGCGTTCACGCTCGGCAGAGGCTTGCGCCTCCATCGCGCGCTGCATCGATTCAGACGGCTTGATGTCCTGTATCTCGACCGATTTGACCGTCAGGCCCCAATCGATGGCTTCGTCGGCAACACCTGCGCGCAAGCGCGCCTTGATCTTGTCTCGATTAGAAAGCGCTTCATCGAGCGTCATGTCCCCGATGATCGAGCGCAAGGTGGTCATGATCATATTGCGGATCGCCTCGGAAAAATCCGTTACGCCATACACCGCCTTGATCGGGTCGGTGACCTTGATAAAGGCAATAGCATTGGTCAAAATCACCGCGTTGTCGCGAGTAATCACTTCCTGCTCCTGCACATCGAGAATAATGTCCTTGGTCACCAGCTTGTAGCGCACCATATCCAGATACGGACTAATGATGTTAAGGCCGGGCAGCAATGTTGTCCGGTACTTGCCCAGACGCTCGACTATCCATTCCTCGCCTTGCGGCACGATGCGTACGCCCTTGGCTACCGTAATGATGGCAAAAATAAATAGTGCGATAACAAAAAATCCAAGCTCACCCATCATCTGCTCCTCATGTTTTACCCACCTTCAAGAGCTGGCCATCCACTGCCAGCACCTTTACCCGCTCACCGGCAGCAATCGCTTCGTCAGCCATGCACGGCCAGACATCCGCGCCCATCACCGGTTTTTGAAAACGCACTTCGCCGCGTCCGGATGATCCACCTGGCACGCCCAGCGGTTCAATCGTCCGCACCAGCACGCCAATCTCGCCCAGCGCTTCATCCGCCTGGCCCGCGCGCGTGCGGCTGGCGTTGCGAAAAAACTTGAACCACAGCACCGTCATTACTACCGAAGCAGCTGTCCATAACAGTATCTGCACAGTAAAATCCAGTGCCGGAGTCAACAATAAAGCAACGCCTACGACTATCGCACCGAGGGCGAACCAGATGATGAAAAAACTGGGCAATGCCAACTCCACCAAAGCCAGCCCCATGCCTAATACCATCCAGTGCCACCAGAGGATTTGCATGGTTTATTTTTTGTGGCCAGCGAGTCGCAGCGACGTATCAATCACGGTGTCCGGATTCAACGAGATGGTCTGGATGCCTTCATCCATCAGCCACTCGGCAAAGTCAGCGTGATCCGACGGGCCTTGGCCGCAAATGCCGACATACTTGCCCAAACGATTACAAGTCGCAATCGTCATGGACAATAACTGTTTAACGGCAGGATCGCGCTCATCAAACGAATTCGCTACCAGGCCAGAATCACGATCCAGGCCCAGCGTCAGCTGGGTCAGATCATTCGAGCCGATGGAGTAACCATCGAAGTGCTCAAGAAACTGTTCGGCCAGCAAGGCATTGGAGGGGATTTCACACATCATGATCAGCTTCAACTCATGTTCGCCACGGCGCAGACCATGCTCCGCGAGCAACTCGACCACCGTGCGGGCTTCATCCACCGTGCGCACGAAGGGCACCATGATCTGCACATTGGTCAGCCCCATGTCATTGCGCACGCGCTTCATGGCTCGACACTCAAGTTCAAAACAAGCGCGGAAAGACGGTGCGATGTAGCGTGAAGCGCCACGGAACCCCAGCATGGGATTTTCTTCTTCCGGCTCGTAAATCTCGCCGCCTAGCAGCTTGCGGTATTCGTTTGACTTGAAATCCGACAAACGAACAATTACCGGCTGCGGATAAAACGCCGCCGCAATAGTCGCCACGCCCTCAGTCAACTTCTCGACAAAAAATGTCTCAGGCGAAGCATAGCCGCGCGAACGGCGCAGAATTTCTTCCCGCAGGCTGGCGGGCACCTGATCAATCTCAAGAATCGCCTTGGGATGGATGCCGATCATGTTGTTAATCACAAACTCAAGCCGTGCCAGGCCCACACCGGCATTCGGTATCTGCGCAAACTCAAAGGCCAGTTCGGGATTGCCCACGTTCATCATGATTTTGACCGGCAGTTTGGGCAAATTACCCACATCCTGCCGCGTGATCTCAAACTCAAGCGCATCGCGATACACGTAACCCGTATCACCCTCGGCACACGATATGGTCACGCTCTCGCCTTCAGTCAATGCAGTAGTGGCGCTGCCGCAACCCACAATGGCAGGAATACCCAATTCGCGCGCAATAATCGCCGCATGGCAAGTACGCCCGCCACGATTCGTCACAATCGCTGAAGCACGCTTCATGACCGGCTCCCAGTTGGGGTCTGTCATATCCGCGACCAGCACATCACCTGGCTGTACCAAGTGCATTTGGGTGGGATCCTTGACAACACGCACCACGCCGGAACCGATTTTTTGCCCAATCGCGCGGCCACTGGTGAGTACCTTGCCATGTTGCTTGAGCTTGTATTTTTCAATCACCGAAGCATGGTCATCTTGCGATTTCACAGTCTCTGGGCGCGCTTGCAGGATATACAGCTTGCCATCCTGACCATCCTTGCCCCATTCGATGTCCATCGGCCGCTGGTAGTGCTTTTCAATGACCATGGCGTAACGCGCCAGCTCAAGGATATCTGCATCGGTTAGCGAGAAAACATGCCGATCACTTTCCGGCACGTCTATCGTTTCCGTACTGCGCCCAGCCTGCCGCGAGTCGGTAAAAATCATCTTGATGAGTTTGCTACCCATATTGCGCCGAATGATGGAAGGCTTGCCTAGCGCCAGCGTGGCTTTATGGACATAAAATTCATCTGGATTCACCGCGCCTTGCACCACGGTTTCGCCCAG
>JAUSQB010000190.1 GCA_030652715.1 Rugosibacter sp. | reverse complement strand
GCAGGGTCGGCGCGCAAGCTGATCTCGTCAAGCTGGGCCGTTAGTCGAGCGAGTGATGCCGGGAGCTCGGCTGGCGGTACACGATATTTGCGCGCCATTTGTGTCACGGCATCTATTCGGCTATCAAGCTCAATTAACCGGGAGGGATCAAGCTCCAGCCGATCCTGGTAGCGCCGTAGCGCCAGCGCCGACTCTTCGAGCTGAATCACTGCACCATCGAAAAGTCTGGCGGCATCGCTCAGTGCCGGGTCTGTCGTGACTAATTCATTCAGGCGTGCGCCCGCATGCTGCAAAGCCGACAGCGCCGCTGTTTCACTTTCATCGAGAACGACCAGTGCTGCGCTAGCTGCTTCAAGCAATGCACTGGCATTGCCCAGACGGCGTTGTTCAGTTTCCGTTTCTTGCCATTCTCCCGCATTGAAAGCGAGTGCGATCAATTCTTTGACTTGCCATTCAAGCAGCTCGCGCTCGCGTGCAGCTGCTTCGCTATCGGTCATGGCAGTTTGCCTGGCTTCACGGGCTTGCCGCCAAACGCTGTAAGTGGTGGCTACCTCGCGTAACAGATCCTGGGCGCCCGCATGAGCATCAAGCAAGGCGCGCTGGGCTTCGGTGTTAAGCAACGAGTGATGGGCGTTTTGGCCATGGATATCTGCCAGAAAAGTCGCTATTTCGCGTAATTGCCCCAGCGTCGCGGCGGTACCGTTGATGTAGGCCCGGGAACGGCCATTCTGGTCAATGATACGACGCAACAAGCAGGTGGCGATATCAAAGTCATTGGTTTCTAGCCAGCTTGCCAGCACACTGTTTTCGGCCACATCAAATTCAGCAGTAATTTCGGCGCGCTCAGCACCAGTGCGAATGACAGATGCATCGGCACGTTCGCCCAGGACAAGGGATAAGGCATCAATGAGAATGGATTTGCCCGCGCCCGTTTCCCCCGTAAGCGCGCCAAACCCGCAGCCGAATTCCAGTTCCAGCTGGTCGACGATAACAAAGTCGCGAATGATCAGACGTTGCAGCATGATGGGATGGCGATAGGGGAAAGTGCGCTAATGGCGTGGCGTAGCACTCCAGTGCAGTTTTTCGCGCAGCATTGCGAAATAACTGTAGCCTGGAGGATGAAGCAGGGTAATGGCGTAAAGGGATCGCTTTATGCGCACGACATCACCGCCAAGTGCATCAAATCGCGTCTGACCATCAAAGTGTATTCGCGCCTCATGTGGTGGCAGTAGCATCACGCTAATCGTGCTGTGATCGCTGACGGTGATGGGACGATTGGATAGCGCATGCGGGCAGAGCGGCACAATGGCAATCCCTGCAACCGAGGGATGCAGGATGGGTCCATTGGCGGATAAAGCATAAGCGGTAGATCCGGTAGGTGTGGAAATAATCAAGCCATCGGCACGCAGGATGTGAATCAACTCATCATCTACTTTAACTTCCAGCTCAATCAGGCGACCTGTATCCCCTTTGTTGATGACCACGTCATTCAGCGTCAAGGCATGAAAGGCGCGTTCGCCATGGCGCAGCACTTCAGCATCCAGCAAAAAGCGTTGCTCGCGCGAAAATTTTCCGGCCAGCAATGCCGTTATGCTGTCCATCATCGATTCGCGCGAAATGTCGGTCATGAAACCCAGTCGCCCCTGGTTTATGCCCACAAGGGGAACATCAAACTCGGCCAGACAGCGGGCGGCATTAAGCAGCGTACCGTCACCGCCGAGTATGACCGCCAGATCGGCGCGCTGACCAATATCTGCATAGCTGGCAGCGGTATAGTGATGCGGTTCCATGGCCGCAGCGGTGTCCTCTTCGATCAGGACTTCAATATTGTGTCCACGAAGAAACGCCGCCAGCGCGACTAGAGACTCTGAAATTTCCGGGCTTTTATATTTGCCGACCAAGGCAATGGTATGAAAGAGATGCTTCATGCAGATATTAAAACCAGGGATCAGTTAAAAAGTTGATTAACCGGGCAGTGGATCGGTATTGCCCAGCGCGGTCGTATTTAACCCGCCATCGACAAACATGATCTCACCCGTGATGCCACTGGCCAGATCTGAGAGCATGAAGGCGGCAGCATTGCCGACTTCTTCAATTGTGATATTGCGCCGCAGAGGAGCGTGGTGCGCGTTGTAAGCCAGCAATTTGCCAAAGTTGCCAATACCGGAGGCGGCCAGGGTTTTGATGGGGCCTGCGGATATTGCATTGGCGCGAATGCCTTGCGGCCCAAGACAAAAGGCGAGATAGCGCGTTGCCGCTTCCAGGCTGGCCTTGGCTAGCCCCATGGTGTTGTAGTTGGGCATGGTGCGTTCGGCACCGAGATACGTCATCGCCAGGAGCGAGGCATTGTTGCCCTTGAGCAACAGCGGGCGAGCGGCTTTGGCGAGCGCTGCATAGCTGTAAGAGGACACATCATGGGCAATGCGAAAGGCGTCACGCGTGATGCCATCGAGAAAATCGCCTTCAATCGCTTCGGCCGGGGCGTAGGCGATGGAATGTACCAAGCCGTCAAGACCGTCCCAATGTTTGGCGATGTCGACAAAAAGTTTTTCTATCTGCGCGTCTTCAGCCACATCACAGGGAAACACCGCTTGCGAGTCAAACTCTTCAGCAAATTTGGTGATTCGATCTGCAAAGCGTTCGTTCTGATAAGTGAATGCCAAGCTCGCGCCCTCGCGGTGACAGGCTTTGGCAATGCCATAGGCAATGGAGCGGTTGGAGATCAAACCTGTGATCAGAATGCGTTTACCGGCAAGAAATCCCATTGTTTTTCCTCTAGTGAATTCTGTTGTGTCAGTCTTTTGGATTATAGCGGATCGGCTAAACTCGCCACTATGTCGAGATCATTCCACGCCCTGTTTTTTACTTTGCTTGCCCTGCTCATGAGTGGTTGTGGGGAGGCGTGGAATAACCCGTACCCCGCAGCGGAAAGCGGGAAGAACATCTTATACACCGCATTTATTGATCGCCCAAAACATCTTGATCCAGTGCAGTCATACAGCGAGGACGAGATTGCTTTTACCGCTCAGATTTATGAGCCGCCACTGCAATATCATTACTTGAAGCGCCCGTATACGCTGATCCCGGCAACAGCTGAGGCTGTTCCACAGCCACGTTATCTTGATGCCGAGGGAAAAGAGTTACCCGCAAACAGCCCGGCAGCGCAGATTGCTTTTACGGATTACCTCATTGCCATCAAGCCGGGTATTCGCTATCAACCGCATGCTGCCTTTGCGCGTAATCCTGCCGCAGGCGATTCTGCAGCTTATCTGTATCACGATTTATCTCTCGAGCAGCTTTCCCGCATCACGACGCTGGCTGATTTTGCTGTGCAGGATACGCGCGAGTTGGTGGCTGAAGATTACGTTTATGGCATAAAGCGGCTGGCGCATCCGCAACTGCATTCGCCTATTTTTGGGCTGATGAGCGGTTATGTCGTCGGGCTAATTGATTTTTCCAGGAATTTGAAAAAGTCGGCGCTGGTAATACGGCGCGATGGCTGGCTAGACTTGCGAAAACATACCCTGGACGGTGTAGAAGTGATTGATCGGTACCATTACCGCATCCGCATCAAGGGAAAGTATCCGCAGTTTCTTTACTGGCTGGCGATGCCGTTTTTTTCGCCCATGCCCTGGGAGGCGGACAAGTTTTATAGCCAGCCAGGCATGAAAGAAAAAAATCTGACACTGGACTGGTATCCCGTGGGCACAGGCCCTTACATGCTGACTGAAAATGATCCGAATGCGCGCATGGTACTGCAGCGAAATCCCAATTTTCGTGAAGAGCACTATCCTTGCGAGGGCGAGCCGGAAGATAAAAAAGCCGGGCTGCTGAATGATTGCGGCAAGCGCTTGCCCTTTATCGATCAGGTTGTTTTCACCCGCGAAAAAGAGCAGATACCGTACTGGAACAAGTTCTTGCAAGGCTATTACGATGCATCGGGCATTTCTTCTGATGCTTTTGATCAGGCGGTTCAGGTCACCGGGGGGGGGGAAGCAACACTCACCGATGCCATGCAGGCCCAGGGCATTACTTTATCAACGTCTGTTGCTACATCAACGTTCTATATGGGATTTAACTGGCTTGATCCGCTCGTCGGCGGCAGTAATCCAGCCACTGCCGAGCGCGCGGCCAAGCTGAGGCAGGCGATTGCTATCGCCATCGATCAAGAAGAATTCATCTCGATCTTCCAAAACGGTCGTGGCGTTGCGGCACAAGGGCCGATACCGCCGGGTATCTTTGGTTATCGCGAAGGCGCTCTGGGCATCAATCGCACCATGTACGATTGGGTCGACGGTCACGCGCAGCGCAAACCGATCGCTGAGGCGAAGCGATTGCTGGCCGAAGCCGGTTGGCCGGACGGGCGGGATGTCGCTACGGGGGAACCCTTGGTGATTTACCTGGATACAACGGCCACAGGAGTCGGCTCAAAATCACGAATGGACTGGCTGAACAAGCAGCTCAGCCAAATCAATGTGCAGTTAGTGGTGCGAAATACGGATTACAACCGGTTTCAGGAAAAAATACGCAAGGGTGCTGCGCAGCTTTTTTATTTTGGCTGGAATGCAGATTATCCGGATCCGGAAAATTTCCTGTTTTTACTGTCCGGACAGCAGTCGGCGGTACTGCATGATGGATCGAACGCCGCCAATTACAGCAATCCTGATTATGACGTTTTATTCGCGCAAATGCAAACCATGGAAAATGGCCCGCAACGCCAAGTGCTGATTGATCAGATGGTGGAACAACTGCGCCATGATGCGCCGTGGATATGGGGGTTTCATCCGAAAGATTACAGTTTGCAGCATGCCTGGCTGACAAATCGCAAGCCAGGCAAAGTGGGTAATAACAACATATAGTATCAGCGAGTAGATGCATGCCTGCGGGCGATAAAGCGTGCCGAATGGAATCAGCCTGTTCCGTGGCCGATGCTGCTGGTTTTTTTAGGTAGCGCAGCGGTTCTTTGGCTAGTCATTCGCGCTTATTGGCACCGTGAGCAGCAAGCGGGAACTGAATAAGGCTAATGTGTTAGTGCAGGCGTCAATCTTTGGGGATAATTTAGTCGCCGACTTCTTTTTGTGGCACAAAGGCTTGCCATTCACCTTCGTGCAACACAGTCAGTGGATGGAAATTTTCTTTGTAAGCCATTTTTTTACTATCGCGAATCCAGTAACCCAAATACAGCCAGGGTAATTTCAGGCGTTGGCATTCGGCAATTTGCCACAGAATGGCATAGGTGCCAAAGCTGGTGCGGGGAATATCGCAGTCGTAAAAATTATAAACGGCTGATAAGCCGTCATCAAGGACGTCAATTACGCTAACGATGCGCAATACACCATCTTCACGGAATTCAATCAGGCGACTATCCACATGTGTTTGCAGCAGAAACTGCGCATATTGCTCACGGCTATCCTGATCCATGCCGCCATCCGCATGGCGTGAGTTTTGATAGCGCTGATAGAGCAGGTAATGGTCTTCGCGAAAGGCGAGTGCACAATCCTGTGCAGTGAGCCTGGCATGTTGGGCGAATGCCCGGCGCTGGCTGCGACTAGGCGTAAATTGCGTGACATCCAGGCGAACCGGTCGACAAGCTGTGCATAGGTCACATCGTGGGCGATAGGTAAACATGCCGCTTCGCCGAAAGCCGACCCGCACGAGATCACTATAGGTTCTGTTGTCGATCAGATTGATCGGTGTGGCAACTTGTGAGCGAGCAGAACGATTCGGCAGGTAAGAGCAGCTATAGGGTGTGGTGGTATAGAACTGCAATAAAGGGAAGGCAGGCAAGTCGCGCAGATGTGTCATCGCGCCCCCTTGAAGTAACCGTCGATAGCCATCGCAGGCCACGAGCCGGGGGGCGGGCCTGAGCTGGCCAATGTCGCCAGCGTAGCAACAAAGTCGCTACGGGGAATCAGGCGAGCACCGAGAGAGACGAGGTGATTGGTTTTCATCTGGCAATCAATTATGCCGAATTCTTGCTGTTTGAGGTAAGCGCACAAATGAGCGAGTGCAATTTTTGACGCATCACGTACATGGCTGAACATCGATTCACCGTAAAAAGCCCGCCCGATTGCGATGCCGTAGAGCCCGCCAACCAACTCACCATCGATCCATGTTTCTACGCTATGGGCATAGCCAAGGTGATGCAGCTTTTCGTAAGCCGCCATCATTTCGGGGCTGATCCACGTTCCGCTCTGGCCAGTTCGCGGCTTGTTCGCGCAGGCTGATATCGTGGCAGAAAAGACGGTATCAAAGCGGACGTTATAGGCGGAATTGCGTAATGTTTTAGCCAGCGAGCGAGACAGCTTGACTTCCTCTGGATAGAGCACCATGCGGGGGTCAGGACTCCACCAAAGAATCGGTTCGCCAGGGGAATACCAAGGGAAAATTCCTTGCATATACGCAGCAAGCAAGCGCGGTGGTGAAAGATCGCCACCTGCT
>JAUSQB010000433.1 GCA_030652715.1 Rugosibacter sp. | reverse complement strand
CTTCATACACGGTGTTGCAGCGAAACATCGGGAAAAAAAAATCGCGCACGAATTCTTCGCGCAGATCGTCAATGAAAATGTTCTTCTTCTTGATGCCGAGTTGCAAGGCCTTGGCGCGTGCGGGGTCCAGCTCTTCACCTTGTCCCAGATCGGCAGTGAAGGTGATTACTTCGCACTGGTAGGTATCTTGCAGCCACTTGAGGATCACCGAAGTATCCAGGCCACCAGAATAGGCGAGTACCGCTTTTTTAATCTCACTCATTGACTTTCCTTTAATCGTTGATTTTTCCGAGGAGTAAAAACTCCATCAAGGCTTTTTGGGTATGCAGGCGGTTTTCTGCTTCATCCCAAACCACGCTTTGCGGCCCGTCGATGACTTCGGCGGCGACTTCTTCACCGCGATGCGCGGGCAGGCAATGCATGAAGAGGGTATCAGGCGCTGCGATCTGCATCATCTCGGCATCCACTTGCCAGTCGGCGAAATCGCGTTTGCGTTCTTCATTTTCGGCTTCAAAGCCCATGGATGTCCACACATCGGTCGTGACCAGATCGGCACCCCGCGCAGCATCCATCGGGTCGGCAAATTGTGCAAAGTGCTTGGCGCCATTCAATCCGGCGCGTTCGGGTTCGACTTCATAACCCGGCGGGGTAGAGACGTTTACTTTGAAATCAAATACCTCAGCCGCTTGCAACCAGGTATTGCAGACATTGTTTGAGTCGCCAATCCAGGCCACGGTTTTGCCCTGAATCGAGCCGCGATGCTCAATAAAGGTGAAAATATCAGCGAGTATCTGGCAGGGGTGATATTCATTCGTCAGCCCGTTGATCACAGGCACCCGCGAATTTTTGGCAAAGCGTTCAATGATGGCCTGCTCAAAAGTGCGGATCATGACGATATCGCCCATGCGCGAAATCACTTGCGCTGCATCTTCTACCGGCTCGCCGCGCCCAAGCTGGGAGTCGCGGGTATTGAGATAAATCGCAGCGCCGCCCAACTGATGCATCCCGGCTTCAAACGACAGCCGCGTGCGCGTGCTGGCTTTCTCAAAAATCATCACCAGCGTGCGGTCTTGCAGAGGCCAGTAACGCTCATACGCCTTGAAGCGCGCCTTGATGCGCTGACTGCGCAAAAAGACATGATCAAGCTCGTCGCGCGAGAGGTCACGGAATTCCAGAAAGTGACGAGGTGAGGCCGGTGAAATCGCCGGTGACATTATCACTCCTTGAGGAAATCCAGAATGAGGGGCACAAGCAGAGCAACCAGCTCGGTGCCTTCTGCATCGCTCATCACCAGGGCCGGCAACAGCCGCACGACTTTGTCTGCCGTGACGTTAATCAGCAGACCTTTGGCTAGAGCCCGTTTGACCAAATCACCACACGGGCGATCCAGCTCGATACCGATCAGCAAACCATCACCGCGTACCTCGACAATACCGTCTGCATCCGCCAGCCCATGTCGCAGGCCATCGCGAATGAGTTCGCCGAGCTCGGTTGCGCGGGTCATCAGGTCATCCGTTTCGATAACCTTCAAGGTGGTTAGCGCGGCGGTGCACGCTAACGGATTGCCGCCAAATGTTGAGCCATGATTACCCGGCTGAAACACCCCGGCAGCACGTCCGGCAGCAAGGCAGGCGCCAATCGGCACACCGGAACCCAGTCCTTTGGCCAGCGTCATGACATCCGGCAGAATGCCTGCGTGCTGATGGGCAAACCAGGCGCCTGTGCGACCCAGGCCGCATTGCACTTCGTCTACCATTAACAACCAGTTTTTCTCGTTACATAGCGTGCGCAGGGAGCGCATGTACTCATGGTGCGCAATATTGATGCCGCCTTCACCCTGAATCGGCTCAAAGAGTATGGCCACTACATTGGGATTGTGCAGCGCGACCTGTTCAATCGCGGCGAGATCATCAAACGGCACGCGGACAAAGCCGGAAACCAGCGGCTCAAAGCCCGCCTGTGCCTTGCGATTGCCAGTGGCCGAGAGTGTGGCCAGGGTGCGGCCATGAAAGGCCTGTTCCATGACAATAATGGCCGGTTGATCAATGCCTTGCTGATGCCCGTAAAGACGTGCGAGCTTGATGGCGGCTTCGTTGGCTTCGCAACCCGAATTGCAGAAAAATACCTCGTCCATTTTGGCGATACGTGCCAGATGGTCGGAAGCATCTTCGGCCTCGCGGATGTGATACAGATTCGAGGTGTGCATCAGGCGGCCCACTTGCCTGCTCAATGCGGCAACCAGGCGCGGATGATTGTGGCCCAGCGTGTTGACGGCGATGCCCGACATCCCGTCAAGATAGGATTTGCCTTGCTCGTCAAATAAACGACAGCCCTCGCCATGGGTAAAGGCGACGGGCAGGCGTCCGTAGGTATTCATTAAATGCGGCATCAAAGTGCTCCGCGAAAACAGTACATAAAAAACATACGGCGGCCAGAAATGAACAGGGCCGCCGTGCTGGTAAGACGATGTTCGCTAACTATACTCAGGATAAGTGTGGATTTCAACCTCGGGTTTTAGCCGTCGTTTCAGTTTTGACCACACGCATGCTATGTGATCATAAGGCTTGCCATCATCCAAATAGCTTGTTTCCCGCCGTCTCGCCAGCGCCGACTTTTCATCAGGGTAGTTGTGCGGGAATTCTGCGCCTTGCCTATCAGATGATTACCATGATGTTGTTCATGACGCGCGGCGTTTTTTTGGTTTTACTGCCGGTTGTGCTATGGCGGCCTTGGGGAGAAGCTTTTTCAAGTAGCGCCCCGTCGGGCTATCGGCTGCATCAGCAATTTGTTCGGGCGTGCCGCAGGCAATGATGCGTCCGCCACCGTCACCGCCTTCGGGACCGAGATCAATAACCCAGTCGGCTGTTTTAATGACATCCAGATTGTGTTCAATGACGACAACGGTATTGCCGTGGTCACGCAGGCGATGCAACACAGAGAGCAGCATTTCAATATCGTGAAAGTGCAGGCCCGTGGTGGGTTCGTCGAGAATATACAGCGTGCGGCCGGTGTCGCGCTTGGACAACTCCAGCGCCAGCTTGACGCGTTGCGCCTCGCCGCCCGAGAGCGTGGTCGCCGACTGGCCGAGCTGGATGTAGGACAGCCCCACGTCGAGCAGCGTCTGCAGCTTGCGCGCCAGCGCCGGCACGGCGGCGAAGAAGCCATGGGCTTCCTCGACCGTCATGTCCAGCACCTGGGTGATGTTGCGGCCTTTGTAGAAGATCTCCAGCGTCTCGCGGT
>JAUSQB010000425.1 GCA_030652715.1 Rugosibacter sp. | reverse complement strand
TCCTTCATCAGGAATTCGCGGCCGCGCATGACACCAAAACGTGGCCGGATTTCGTCGCGGAACTTGGTTTGAATCTGATAAAAGTTGCGCGGCAACTGACGATAACTTTTCACTTCACGACGCACGATGTCGGTAATCACTTCTTCGTGCGTGGGGCCAATGACAAAGTCGCGCTGATGGCGATCCTTGAAACGCAACAGCTCGGGGCCATAGCCCGGACCCCGGCCGGATTCTTCCCACAATTCAAAGGGCTGTACGGCGGGCATGAGCAACTCGAGCGCGCCGGCGCGATTCATTTCTTCCCTCACGATGGCTTCGACTTTGCGCAGCACGCGCAGTCCCATCGGCATCCAGGTGTAAATGCCGCCCGCTAAGCGACGGATGAGTCCGGCGCGCAGCATGAGTTGATGGCTGATAATTTCAGCGTCGGAGGGGGCTTCTTTCAGGGTGGCAATGAAAAACTGGCTGGCGCGCATGGGGGAACACGGGTTAAAAATAACAAGGTGGTCATTTTACCCGCGCGGCGGCCATGTGCAGGTGGCTTTCCAGTGGGGCGCGATTGTGAAAGAATACCTACCAGTTAATTATTGGAAGTCAATCATGCTAGATCGTGAAGGGTATCGCCCGAACGTCGGCATCATTTTGACCAATCAGCGTAATGAGGTTTTTTGGGGCAAGCGTATCCGTGAACACTTCTGGCAGTTTCCGCAGGGTGGCATTGATAAAGGTGAAACCCCTGAGCAGGCGATGTTTCGGGAGCTGTACGAAGAGGTTGGCTTAAGGCCCGAACATGTGCGGATTATTGGCCGTACCCGCAGCTGGTTGCGTTATGAGGTGCCGCAGCACTGGGTTCGCCGCGAAGGACGGAGTCACTATCGCGGCCAGAAGCAGATATGGTTTTTGTTGCGGCTGACAGGCCGGGATTGTGACGTGCACCTGCGCGCCAGCGAGCGGCCGGAGTTCGATGCTTGGCGCTGGAGTTCATATTGGATTCCGCTGGATAGCGTGATCGAATTCAAGCGTGGCGTGTATGAGGCTGCCTTGAATGAACTCTCGCATATGCTGTTTCGTGGGCACGCCGATAAACTTGTTGTTCAACCCTCATTAGTCAAGCAGCGCAGCCAGGCATCTGAACCAAACAATATGGGTGCATCCGAAGGCTCATCCTTGACGGACCGTGCACCGTAACCAATCCATGATAAATACACGACGCAAATTTTCTTTTCTGTGCGTGATCGGCGCTTTATGCGTTGTCAGCGCCGCCACGCAGGCCGCCAAGAAAAGTGGCTATGGGCTCGACGTGGATTCTGGTATTGACTACGTGCCAGAAGAAGCCGTTGAATGGAAGGAGCTGGACGCCACGCTGCCCGCAGTACCAAAGCCTGAAAGCCTGCGCGAGTTTTATGTTAGTGCTGTGGCGACGAATCATTATTTCATCGACAGTAGTTCGCTCGCCGTGGGGAGCGATGGCGTTGTGCGTTATGTTTTGGTTGTGCGCACAGCAGGCGGGGCAGAAAATGTCAGCTTTGAGGGGATTCGTTGCGAAGAGCACACCTGGAAGCTCTATGCCACGGGCAGCACGGATGGGCAATGGCGCATCGCGCGCATCAGCGAGTGGCGGCCCATTGAGAACAAGCCGGTGAATCGCTACCATGCGGCGCTAAGCCGAGAATTTTTTTGTCCCGACGGTAATCCCATTGCCACCGCAGAGGAAGGTCGCCGCGCCTTGCAGCTAGGCAAGCATCCCAACGTCAAATGAGCGTTCATTTCATATGAGTTCCAGCATGATCGACCGTCTGATTCCCGAGCTCGACAAAGTGTTGCGCACCTTGTGTGCACCTGCGCCCACCAGCCGCCCGATGCCGGGGGAGGACCTGCCCGAAGCGGATTTGAGCGACGCTGAAAAGCGCCATGCCGCCGCGTTGATGCGCATCAATCATTGTGGTGAAATTTGTGCGCAGGCGTTGTATCAGGGGCAGGCACTCACCTCACGCCAGCCCGATGTCAAGAGCGCCCTGGCCCGGGCCGCGCAAGAAGAAACCGAGCATCTGAACTGGACAGAGCGGCGCATTGCCGAGCTGGGTGGCAGAAAAAGCCTGCTCAATCCGTTATGGTATATCGGCTCACTAAGCTTGGGATTGATCGCAGGCAAACTGGGCGACGCCTGGAACCTGGGTTTTCTTGCCGAAACCGAGCGACAGGTTGAAAACCACCTTGAAAGCCACAAGGCGCAACTCTCACCGCAAGATCAAAAATCCTGGGTGGTGCTGGAGCAAATGAAATCAGATGAAATCAGCCACGCGCAAATGGCCGTTGAGCAAGGCGCGCGCGAACTGCCTTTGCCCGTCAAGATGGCAATGAAACTTTCATCCAAAGTGATGACAAAAACCGCCTATTACATTTGATTTTTCAGGTCGGCGAAATTACGCTTCCACCAACTCAAAGCTGTGCGTAATTTCGGCAGTTTTTTCCAGCATGATAGAAGCGGAGCAGTATTTTTCTGCCGAAAGTTTCAGCGCGCGTTCAACGGCTTCGGGTTTTAAGGCTTTGCCTGTCACCGTAAAGTGCAGATTGATGCGCGTGAATACTTTGGGATCGGTATCGGCGCGCTCGGCTTCAAGCTTTACCGTGCAGCCGCTCACCGCATGCCGCCCGCGTTGCAAAATCAGCACCACATCAAACGCCGTGCAGCCACCCATGCCGGCCAGCAGCAATTCCATCGGGCGTGGTGCCAGGTTACGTCCACCGGCGTCCGGCGCGCCATCCATCGCTACTAAATGCCCACTGCCTGTTTCGGCAATAAAGCTCATCCCCTCGTGCCACCGTACTGTGCATTCCATATCTTTTCCTCATTTCCTCGGAGTGTTGCGCCATAAATAACGCTTATATTCTATCCTTCACATTTTGGCTGTTTTGACCACGTCAAGAACAAAACGATGACAACACAACAAACGCCCGCACCCGAGGAGGTGGATAGCATTGATCCAGCACCGGCGCCGGATAAACGCTATCGCGTCAAGCTCACGCAGACCAATGAAGTGTATGAATGCCTGCCCTGCGAGAACATGCTGCAAGGCATGGCGCGGCTTGGGCGGCGCGGCATACCCATCGGTTGCCTGAATGGCGGGTGCGGTATTTGCAAAGTCGCCGTGGTAGCAGGCGAATGGGAAAAAACAGGATTGATGAGCCGAGCCCATGTGAGCGAAGAAGAAGAAGCGCGTGGCATTGTGCTGGCCTGCCGCGCTGCGCCTAGTTCAGACGTCGATATTGAGGTGCTGGGCAAAATGCAAAAATCGGTATTTAAAGGTTGGGGGTAGTTGTCGACTGACTTAACGCGCCGCTTTCTCTTGCAGGATGCGTGTGTAAAGCGTCGTTAATTTTTCTGCCATGCTTGCAAGATCAAGTGTCAGTACACTTGAACGCGCTGCAGTTTGCATGGCAGCAGCACGGCCTGGTTCGCACAGTGTGTTGATTGCCGCAGCGAGCGATTCCGGATGATGCGCGTCTACCACGAGGCCATTATCAGCAGTCACTAACTCTGCGGCACCGCAGGTGGTGGTGGTGATCAGCGGCAATCCACAGGCCAGGGCTTCGAGCGCTGCATTCGGGAAGGGGTCGTATAGCGTAGGCAGCGCAAAGATGTCGGCAGCACCATAAAAAGGGCGCACATCTTTTTGCGGCCCCCAAAAACGAACGCGCTCGGCGAGCCCGAGTTGTTCAGCTTTTTTTTGCATTGCTAGGGCAGATTTGTCATGCCCCACTACCCACAGTTGAGCAGAAGATGCGGACAGAAGCGCAAATGCATCAAGCAAGCCGGGCAGGCCTTTGCGTTCAAAGCCGGAACCCACAAAAAGCACGATGGGCACCGTATCACCATCCGCTACGGCGAGGAGAGCGTTTTTTGCTCGACCGCCTTGTAGCGCAGGGGCTTCACCAGCGCCGACTTTTGCGCGCATTGCCTCACGATGTGTGGCGCGCAAGCGTGGATGAAAATGTTCCAGATCGACCCCGTTGTAAATCACGGGCAGTTTTTCAAGCGGGATGCCAAAGCGCTGTGCAATATCGTCACGCACCATGTGCGAGTTGCAAATCACCGCTTTGAGGTTCGGATGGCGAAACATCGCCGCCTCGGCGCGCAAGGTGTAGCGATGCCAGGGCGAGAGCCGCTCGGTGAGGCGAGACAGCGGGTTGCGCAAGGCGGCGCGCAAGGCGAGCCAGGTGGCATGCACGCCGTCGCCCGCGCGGTAGATATGACAGCCGGGAATGCGCTCGTGGCTTTGCACCAGGTCGTATTCACCCGATGCGATGATTTTTTGTACGCCGCGCGCAAAGCTCCAGTCGCGCCAGGTGCGGCCGATGTAAAAAGGGTTTACGCAGCGGCCTGCTGATGGCGCTTCCTGTGGTGATGGAGTTGATGCTGCGGTTGGTGTTGCCCATTGCCGCGCGATGATGTCGACATCCACGTGTTGCGCCTTCAAGCTGGCGAGTGCGCGTTCGACAAAACGTTCTGCGCCGCCAAACGGCGTGTATTTCTGCCGCACGATGGCGAGCTTCACAGCAGATCCTCGCACGCGGCCATGACCTTTGCTACGGGTAGGGTCGTCAGGCATTCGCTGATCTTGCTGTCGTTGCAACCCGCCCGGCCACACGGGCGGCAAACATGATTTGTTGAAGTCACAATGCGTTGGGCGACTTGCCAGGGCCCCCATTCGCGGTCACCGGAGGGACCGAATATCGCCACCGTGGGCGTGTCCATCGCGGCGGCCATGTGCATGGGGGCGGAATCCACACCCACAAACAACTTGGCGCGCGAGGTTAGCGCAGCCAGTTCTTTTAATGAGAGCTGGCCGGATAAATCTATCAGCGATTTTGAGTGGAGTGCGGAGCGTAGTGCCTGGTTTGCAAGTATCGTCTGAATCATGGTCATCTCTTGCGCATCGGGTGCAGCGGTCAACACAATGGGCCAGCCCTTGCTGCTCAATAACTGACACAGTTCGGCGACGCGCTCTGCTGGCCAGCATTTGAACAGCCAGCGCGAGGTGGGGTGAATATGAATAAATTGCCCTGCGGTTAAACCGTGCGCCGTCATGAGCTGATCAATGCGTGCTTCTGCGGATGTGCCGGGGATGAGAATCACCCGCTTGTCGGGCGTTGTTGGTGTGAGGCCCAGGGCGCGCAGGCTGTCCAGATTGCTTTCCACCGTATGCCGATCGGGGTGCGATTGCGCGGGGTAAAAATAGGTAAAGCTGCGCGCCCAAAAGCCTTGGTTTTTATTGGCACCCAGGCGCGGCGCAACGGACCAGCGCGGGCGCAGCAAGCGTGTGAGCCACGCGCCTCGTTTATGTACTGAAAGGTGAATGATCAGATCATAATGGCGCGCGCGCAATTGCGCTAACAAACGTGCTTCGGCTCTTATTTGTTGCCAGATACTCTGCTTTTTCCACTGGCGGTCAATGACATGCAGTTGCGCCAATTGCGGATGGAGACTGACCATGGGCGCGGTATCGCCATACACCAGCGCATCAATCTCGCACCCGGGTGCCAGGCGATGCAAGGTTGAGATGACCGGGGTAGCCAATAAAACATCGCCATGATGGCGTAACTTGATGACCAGGGCGCGGCGCACAGAGGCCGCAGAAAAGACGTCGGAAGGCATTTGTGCATTTTGCCAGAGTCGCACGGTTCCCACATGGTTGGTTACGGATGCGGGTTAGCGCACAAATTAGCGCGTAAGGCTTGACCAGGTTCTGATTTTCGCGGAAACTTCGCCGATGATGTCCTCCCTCGATTCCTTTGAACGCAAGATTGATCAGCTTTTAGCCATCATGCAGAGTCTGCGTGATGAAAATGAAATGCTGCGCTTGCGTGTTATTTCGCTGGAGGCCGAAAAAACGGCTTTGAACGACAAAATCACCACAACTTGCGAGCGCCTTGCTGCCTTGCGCGACCAATTGCCGGAAATGTCCGAACCATGAGCGAAACGCTGGATATTCATTTGCTGGGCAAAGACTACCGTGTGGCGTGCGACCCGGCAGAGCGTGATGCATTGGCCGCTGCGGTGGCGTTTCTTGACGGTAAACTCAAACATATAGGCGGCAAAACCCCGCAAGTGTCAGGCGGTGCGCGCAGCAGTAGTGAGCGCATTGCGGTGATGGCGGCGTTGAACATTGCGCATGAATTACTCACCTTGAAAAATGCAACACCTGATCTTTTCGTCGGGCTTGAAAACGAAACGATTCAGCGTAGAATAAATTCCATCGAGAGCAAGTTGGATGAATCGCTAGCGGTGTATCAGTTGCTGCCCTGAGGTTTCTGGTTGTTGCAACGGGTAGTTGTTATCGATGTTGTATCTGGTTTGTTTTCCCCGATTTTCCCCTGCGGTGTGCGCCAAGGTCATCATTCTTTGAACCAATACGCATGTGCGCTGGTTACCGCCCCTTGATGCTGCTGTTGTGATCGCTTCTCGCAAGCGAGCCTGATGCGGCTGGAACGTAACCTCCCTGAACTTCGGTTCAGGATGTCGGCCAAACGCCATGCGCGGGGGGACCCTAAGCCTTGACAACCCCAAGAGCGCGAATTCTTACGTACTCTTGGGGTTTGTTTTTAGGTTTTATCAAGTAAACGATGTAGCGTATCTTTTTTAAAAAATGCATGGAGGCTCTTGGCATGTCGCGCTATTGGTTGATGAAAAGCGAACCCTCGGTGATCAGCGTTGACGATGTGCTGGCCATGCCGCAGCAAACGGTGGACTGGTGGGGCGTGCGCAACTATCAGGCACGCAATTTCATGCGCGACCAAATGAGTGTGGGAGATGGGGTGTTTTTCTATCATTCGTCCTGTCCCGAGCCAGGCATTGCGGGCTTGGCGGAGGTTGCGCGGCAGGCTTATCCCGACCGCACGCAGTTTGATCCTGAGAGCCATTATTTTGATCCTAAGGCGACGTCTGAAAATCCGCGCTGGATGAATGTGGACGTGCGCATTGTGCGCAAAACCCGGCTGATCGGTCTGGATGAGTTGCGCGCACATCCAGAGTTAGCGGGCATGCGCACATTGCAAAAAGGTAATCGCCTCTCCATTACGCCGGTGGACCCGGCGGAGTGGAAGTTCATCATGGCAAAACTGATAGGCGCGCAATGAGCTGGGTGGGCTGGTTTCTCGCTTATCTTGCGCTGGGTGCATTTGCCGGTTTTTTTGCGGGCTTGCTAGGCATAGGCGGCGGTGCCGTGGTGGTGCCTGTGCTGGTCATGATGTTTGCCGCGCAAGGGTTTGCCGATGCGCATCTGATGCACTTGGTGCTTGGCACTTCAATGGCGACGATTATTTTTACCTCGATGTCCAGCATGCGCACACACCATCAGCATCAGGCGGTGAGTTGGGCTGTGGTGAAAACCATCAGCCCCGGCATCGTTGCTGGTACGCTGCTGGGCGCGCAGTTGGCGGCCCACGTGCCGACGAGGCCGCTGGCGATTTTTTTCGCCGCGTTCATGACTTATGTGGCACTGCAACTGGTCATCAATGCCAAACCAGCGCCTGCTCGCGAGCTCCCCGGTCGATGGGGCATGCTGGGCGCAGGCTTGGGTATTGGCGGTATTTCTGCGCTGGCGGCAGTGGGTGGTGGCTCGCTCACTGTGCCATTTTTACTGTGGTGCAATGTCAAAATGCATCAGGCGATTGGCACATCTGCTGCGGTGGGCCTGCCCATTGCGCTGGCTGGCACCCTGGGCTACATGCTGTCCGGTTACGGCGCGAGCGGTTTACCGGCAGGCAGTTTTGGCTTTATTTATTTGCCCGCGTTAGCGGGCACGGTGCTGGCTAGTGCGCTGGTTGCACCCTTTGGTGCGCGGCTGGCGCATCGGCTGCCGGTGGCAACGCTGAAAAAGATTTTTGCCGGCGTGATCTTGCTGCTGCTGGCAAAAATGCTGCATGGGTTGTTTAGCCGCTGAGCGTATTAACAAATGTTCTAAGTGTGTGGTAATCGCCGTCCCCCAGGGAGACTTGCTGCCCGGCGTATCGCCAGCACCGACTTTTTATCGTGATTGTTTGCTGTATCACTGTGGCAGCAATTGTAAAAAATCATCAATCGCGGGGTAGTTTGCGGTGTCTTTTTGCGGCTGTCGCGTGTCCGGTTTTTTAACGGCAACCAAATGGGCGATGCCATAGCGGCGGGCGGAATCGAGCACGGGCAAACTGTCATCTACCAGCAAGGTGCGTGCGGGGGCAAAGGGTTCGATTTTGTTTAAGCGGTGCCAGAATGCTTGTTCTTCTTTGGCCGCGCCCAGGGCATGCGAACTGATGATGGCATCAAAGTGCGGGGTGAGCCCGGTGCGGGCCATTTTCAACGTCACGCTTTTATGATGTGCGTTAGTCGCCAGAATAATGCGCCGCCCGCTCAACCGAACGGCAGCAAGAAAGGTAAGCACATGCGGGTGAACGGCAATCAGGTGCGCCACTTCTTCTTTTAATTGCATGATGTCCAGCCCCAGCTCGCTTTGCCAGAAATCGACGGAATACCAGGCGAGCGTGCCTGCGCCTTGGCGGTAACGGGTCATCAATTCATGACGCACCACATCGTGTGGCCGATCGATCGATTCAGCATAGCGTTGCGGCAAATGCGTCTGCCAGAAATGATTGTCAAAATGCAGGTCAAGCAAGGTGCCATCCATGTCGAGCAACACGGTGTCGATATGCGTCCAGGGGATAAGTGGATTCATGGGGTACTCACTGTAAATGAAGATCAGCAACCCCGAAATTGCGGCGGGCGTTTTTCAAGAAAGGCGGCAAGGCCCTCTTGATAATCGGCTGTATCAATAAAACGAAATGCCGCGTGCTTTTCTACCAGAGTAAGTGGCTGCCCGGTAGATAAGCGAGTGATCCATTGCTTGTGCGCTTTGGCCACCAAGGGCGCGCCTTTGGCAATGCGGCAGGCGGTGGCGTGCGCTTCAGTGAATACTTGCGCGTCTTCAGTGACGCGAGTTAATAAGCCTTTGGCATAGGCTTCATCGGCGCTGAATAAGCGACCTTCGAGCAGAATTTCTTTGGTAACCGCCGGGCCTGCGATGGCGAGCAAACCATGAAGCTCATCGGGGTACATGGAAAACCCGAGCTTCATGATGGGCGCACCGAATTGGGCGTTGCGGCCCGCGATGCGCAAATCGCAAGCGCAGGCAATTTCCAGCCCGCCGCCGATGCACGGGCCGAGAATAGCTGCCACGGTGGGTACGGGAGAGTGTTCGATTGCGGCCAGTGCCGCACCCACGACCTCGTGGTAAGCCAAGGCGAGATCGACGGTGGCGCGGGCAGTGCGAAATTCTTCCAGGTCGCCCCCGGCGGCAAAGATTGCGCCTTCACCGCGCAAAATAATGCAGCGTAAAGTGGCATCACCGCTCAACGTGCACATGACGGCGTGCAATTGTTGCCACATGGCGGCATTGAGCGCGTTGAGCTTGGCCGGGTTGCACAATGTCACCGTAGCGATGTCATTGTCGCGCGAGCTGAGTATCGTGGGTGTATTAGTGGTTGTCATCGCAGGTGTCATAGGGGTTGATGCGGGTTCATGCGCCTCATTTTTTCTGCGCTCATTTTATCGGGCTTTGCATGACAGCCATGAGAACGCTGCGGCTCCTGCGGTATAGTCAGACGAATGAAAATCTCACAGCAACATTTTGCTTTTTTGCTCGCCGCACTGTCGGCGATCGGCCCGTTTGCGATTGATACTTATCTTCCGGCTTTTCCCGAAATGGGGCAGCAATTGGGTGTGTCAGCGTTGCAGATTCAGCAAACGCTCACCTTCTATCTGGTTCCCTTTGGCTTCATGATGCTGTGGCATGGCACCTTGTCGGATGCACTGGGCAGGCGACGCATTATTCTCGCCGGATTATTGCTATTCGCTCTGGGTTCATTGGTGTGTGCTTTTGCTAACCGTATCGAAGTGTTATGGCTCGGTCGTGCCTTGCAAGGCATGTCGTCCGGTGTGGGCATGGTGGTCGGCCGCGCCATGGTGCGTGATGTGCTGCATGGTGCCCACGCACAACGGTTGATGGCTAAAGTAGCGATTCTTTTTGCCATTGCGCCAGCGGTTTCTCCCATTGTGGGGGGCTACCTGTTGCGCTTTTATGATTGGCGGGGAATTTTTATTTTTCTCGCGCTGTTTGCAGGCATCTTGCTCGCTGCTTGTTTGGCATGGCTGCCTGAAACGCTTGCCGTGGAAAAGCGCCAATCGCTGCATCCCGTAAAGTTATTGCAGGCTTATCAGGACATGCTGAGTCATGGGCTGTTTAATCGTCTGGCATTGACCAGTGCGTTTACCTTCAATGCCTTTTTTATTTATGTGGTGGCAGCGCCCGTATTTCTTATTCGCCATCTGGGGCTGACGCCACAATCGTTTGCAGTGATGTTTGTGCCTCAGGTGATAGGCATGATGATCGGCTCTTTTTTGTCGGGCAGATTTGCCGGGCGGCTCACGCATCGGCGTACTATCGTGATCAGTTTGGGCATCATGGCTTTCGCTGCGAGCTTGAATCTGATCATTAATCTGACCTTGCCACCGAGCCTGCCCTGGTCGATTCTGTCCTTGCCGATTTTTGCCTGCGGCATGTCGCTCTCGATGCCCAATCTGCAGCTATTGGTTCTGGATTTATTTCCCGAGCGGCGAGGGCTGACTTCCAGCACCATGAGCGCGATCTCTACGCTGGTCGGTGCGTTATCAACTGCTTTGCTTGTTCCGCTGCTGTGGGGTAGTACGCTGGGTCTTTCACTCGGTATGGCGGGATTTTTGGTGTTGGGCGTGATTAGTTTTGCGCTCACCCGGCCATCAGATGAAGCTCATGCAGGCGCGTGATGGTGGCTGAACAGTCGGTGAATAAAGAAAAGTCGGCGCTGGTGAGACGGCGATAGCTACAAAGAGGCCGTGCTTGTGCTGACTGCTAAGATAACCGGCCTCTCAAGGTAAGATTAATTTCTTTTCGATCATTTTTCTCCATCGACATCCATGAATAATTCCCCCTTCCCCACGCTCTTTTCGCCCTTGAAAGTCGGCACGCAAGTATTGAAAAATCGCGCCATCATGGGCTCGATGCATTTGCGTCTGGAAACCATGGATCGACCGCTGCAACGACAGGCGATGTTTTATGCGGAACGTGCGCGCCAAGGCGTCGGCTTGATGGTGACAGGTGGCTTTGCGCCGTGTGAGCAGGGTTTGCTGGAAGACGATGGGCCGCTGTTGGCAACGCAAGTGCAAGCAGATGCGCTACGCACCATCACAGAAGCCGTGCATGCCGAAGGCGGGCGTATTTTGCTGCAGATTTTGCATGCCGGGCGCTATGCGCGGATTGCTTCGGCTGTGGCGCCTTCCGCCATTGCTTCGCCCATCCATCGCACCATGCCGCGCGAGTTGAGCGCAGAAGAGATCGAGATCATCATCGAGGATTTTGTGCGCTGCGCTGAGCTGGCTACCAGTGCTGGCTTTGACGGAGTGGAAGTGATGGGTTCGGAAGGTTATCTGCTCAACCAGTTCACCGTCACACGCACCAATCAGCGCAATGACGCTTGGGGCGGCAGTGTGGAAAATCGGCAGCGGCTGCCGGTGGAGATTGTGCGTCGCATGCGGCAGCGCTTAGGCGCGGATTTTTTAATCATGTTCCGTATCTCTGCACTGGATTTGGTAGAAGGAGGTGCAGATGCGCATGAAGTCATCCAGCTTGCGCAGGCGATTGAAGCGGCCGGGGCGGATATTTTGAACACCGGCATTGGCTGGCATGAAGCGCGGATACCGACGATTGCGTATGTGGTGCCGCGCGCAGTCTGGCGTTTTGCTGCAGCGCGAATAAAACGTGCCGTGTTGATTCCGCTAGTGACCTCCAACCGCATCAATATGCCGGAAGTCGCCGAGGCCATTCTGGCCAGTGGCGACGCTGATTTAGTGTCGATGGCGCGGCCCTTTTTGGCCGATCCGGCGTTTATGGCTAAAGCAGAAGCCGGTCGTGCGGATGAAATCAATACCTGCATTGCCTGCAATCAAGCCTGTTTGGATTACATCTTTTCAGACCGTCCGGCGACTTGTTTGGTGAACCCGCGTGCCGGGCAGGAACTGACTTTTTCTGAAATCAAACCCGCGTCAGCACGCTATCGCGTGGCGGTTGTCGGTGCGGGTGTTGCCGGGCTGTCGTGCGCCGTCACCGCTGCTGAGCAAGGACATCAGGTCATTTTGTTTGAAGCGGCAGAGATTATTGGCGGGCAGATTAATTACGCACGGCAAATTCCTGGCAAACAGGAATTTAATGAGCTGTTGCGCTATTTCAGGCGGCGCCTGGAAGTGCTGGGTGTGAATGTGCAGCTTGGCTGCAAGGTGACAGCAGAGCAATTGATAGCAGATAAATTTGATCGCATCGTCATCGCGACAGGCGTGTTTCCGCGTGTGCCCGCTATTTCCGGCATTACGCATGCCAAGGTGGTGAGCTATGTGGATGTGCTGTCGGGTCGGGTAGTGCCAGGGCAGCGCGTGGTGATCATCGGCGCAGGAGGCATTGGCTTTGATGTGGCTGAATTCCTCTGCCATTCACCCACGGAGGTTATGGCCATCACGCCCGATCCAGTGGCTGAGTTTTTTACCAAATGGGGCGTGAATACGTCGCCAGACGCGCATGGCGGCTTGCAGGCGGCGGTTTTGGCACCCGCCCGGCGACACATCACCCTGGTGCAGCGTAAGCCGGGTAAACCCGGCCGAACGCTGGGGCTGACCACCGGCTGGGCGTTAAAGATGAGCTTGCAGCGTTATGGTGTGGAGATGTTCTCTGGTTGCCATTACGAGACCATTGATGATGCGGGTCTGCATCTCACGGTGGACAACCAGGCACGCGTATTGGCTGCGGATACCATCGTGCTGTGTGCGGGACAAGAGAGTGAGCGTGGTTTGTTTGATGCCCTGTGTGCAAAAGGAGTAACGTCAGTTTTGATTGGTGGTGCAGAAGCAGCCGGAGAATTGGATGCCTTGCGTGCGATTGATCAGGGTATGCGTTGCGCGCTTAGCTTGTAGCGGGAGGTTGCTGCGGACGCATTGGCTAAAGTGCTAAAAGTATCCGCTATACTGGGAAAAACAAAAGAATAAAAAGTCAGTAAAGCTGTATTAGCTGTTTTTCCTTATTCACCCGTTGGTCGACACTATGGACTTTTCAGAAGCGGAGGAGCACGCCAGTATTCGTGATGCCGTGGGCAAGATTTGCGTGCGGTTTGACGATCATTACTGGTTGGAAAAAGATCGCGTGGGGGGCTTTCCCCACGAGCTGCACCGTGCCTTGGCCGAGGGCGGCTGGCTGGGCATTTGCCTGCCGACGGAATACGGTGGCAGCGGCATGGGCATCACCGAAGCGGCGGTGATGATGCAAACCATTGCTGCTTCCGGCGCGGGCTTGTCCGGCGCATCCGCCGTGCACATGAACATTTTTGGCCTGCAGCCGGTGGCCGTGTTTGGTACGCCAGAACAAAAACAGCGCATGTTGCCGCCACTCATCGCCGGACGCGAAAAAGCCTGTTTTGTGGTGACCGAACCCAACGCGGGTTTGAATACTACCCAACTGCAAACCCGCGCCGAGCGCGTGGGCG
>JAUSQB010000423.1 GCA_030652715.1 Rugosibacter sp. | reverse complement strand
GGGCTGACGGTGGTGATGGCATCGGCAAATTGCAGGCCAGCCTTGAGAAAGGATAGATCGCCATGATATTCGACGCCATCCATGGCCCATGCACGATCGGGCAGGTCCAGCACGGGTAGCAATTCGCGTCTGAATAATCCCTGAAAGGCGAGGTTGTGGATGGTCATTACTGTTGCAGCTGTTTTCGTGTTTTCTGCCTGCTGCGGCAGGTAATACAGATAGGCTGGCGCAAGTGCTGTCTGCCAGTCGTTGCAGTGCAAAATATCTGGCCGCCAGTCAAGCGGGCTGGCTTTTTCGGCGAGCAGTGCTGCAACGCGCGAGAGCAGACCAAAGCGCAAGGCATTGTCGGGCCAGTCGTCGCCATCCGGCCCCAGATAGGGGTTGCCGGGGCGATCAAAGTAGGCATTACATTCGAGTAGATACAGCGGCATGCCCTGTGGTGTATGAGCCAAGTGCAGTGTTGCGCCGGGGAGTTGCCCACCTGCTGGCGGAATTGTTGCGATAAGAGGCGCGTCGGGGAAGGCTGCCTTGAGGGCTGGGTAGGCTGGCACCAGCACGCGCACATCAAGCCCGATCATGCGCAACGACTCAGGTAAGGCTGCCGCGACATCGCCTAATCCTCCGGTCTTGACCCAAGGCGCTATTTCCGATGTAACGAAGAGAACTTTCAACTCGAAAATTTCAATCTGCAATCCGGCAGGCGGCAACCAGTCCCGCCGTCGAGCTATCCAGTTCTGTTGCCGCAGTGCGTCCCTCGATCATCGGCAGTAGGCGGCTGGCGAGTTGCTTGCCGTATTCCACGCCCCATTGGTCGAAGGAGTTCAGATTCCACAGCACGCCGAGGGCGAATACCTTATGCTCATAGAGGGCGATCAACTGGCCCAGTGTGTATGGATTCAGGCGCGGCAGCAATAGCGTGGTTGAGGGTTGATTGCCGGGAAAGACTTTGTAGGGTGCCAGAAAAGTCGGTAGTGGCGACACGGCGGCAGCAAGTTCGGCAGTCGCCTCGGCGAGCGTTTTGCCGCGCATCAGCGCCTCGCTCTGTGCAAAACAGTGGGCGAGCAGTTTGGCGTGATGGTCGGGCAGCATGAAATCGGGTTCGATACAGGCGATGAATTCGCAGGGAATCAGGCGCCCGCCCTGATGAATCAACTGGTAAAAGGCATGCTGGCCGTTGGTACCGGCTTCGCCCCAGAGTATCGGTGCGGTGGCATAGGTGACAGATTGACCATCGCGGTCGACCTGCTTGCCGTTGGATTCCATTTCCAGTTGCTGCAAATAGCTTGGCAAGAGTTCCAGTGATTGGCTGTAGGGCAGCAGAGCGCGTGTTTCAGCGCCAAGAAAGTCGGTATTCCAGAGTTCCAGCAGGGCTAATGTGACGGGCAGATTGCGTTCTGCTGGCGTATTAAAAAAGTGAGCGTCCATTGCCGCACCGCCCGCCAAAAACTGACGAAAGTTATCCATGCCGATAGCCAGCGCCAGCGGCAGACCAATCGCCGACCAGAGCGAGAAGCGGCCGCCGACCCAATCCCAGAATTCAAAGACATTGGCAGGATCAATGCCAAAGGCAGCTACGGCGGGCAGATTGGTCGATACGGCGACAAAATGCTGCGCGACGGCAGCTTCGCCCAATGCGGTGGTCAGCCAGGCGCGGGCCGAGGCGGCATTTTGCATCGTCTCTTGCGTGGTAAATGTTTTGCTGGCGATGATGAATAGCGTGTGCGCCGGATCAAGGTTGGCGAGCACCGTGGCCAGATGTGCAGCATCCAGGTTCGAGACGTAATGGACGGTGATGTCCGGTATGTGCTGCGCCGTCAAGGCACGGCTGGCCATTTTTGGCCCGAGATCGGAGCCGCCGATACCGATATTGATGACATCACGGATGCGCTCGCCCGTTGCGCCACGCCAGTGGCCCTGATGAATGTCGTTGCAAAAGCGAGCTATCTTGTCCAGCACACGGCGCACATCGGGCATGACATCCTGCCCTGCGCAATAGATTGGCTCGCTGCCGCTATGGCGCAAGGCGGTGTGCAGCACGGCACGGCCTTCGGTGTGGTTGATGGTGTCCCCAGCACGCAGGCGCGCAATCCATTGCGCGCCTGCGACGGTTTGCCACAGCGCATGCAGTGAGGCCATGCTGTCTGTCGTGATGCGCTGCTTTGAATAGTCGAGGAGGAAGCCTTCTTCGCGCAGCGAAAAGCGCGTGAAGCGTTGGTCGTCGGCAGTAAACAGATCGCGCAGATGAATACTGCGTGCTGTTTCTGCAAGGTTTGCCAGCGCGATCCAGGCGGGGGTGCTGGTTAGATTCACAGGGTGGGTTACAGCCACAGCATCATGCCCATCTCGAAAGGGTGAGTTAGCAAGGCGTGACTTGGATAGGCGCGCACGCGATATTCCATTTTGCCGCACTGTTCAGGTGTCAGTTCGCAGATGAAGAGATGTTCACCGTCTTCCAGTGGCCGTTCGTGGCGCAGCACATGATGGCGAGCCTTGGCCGAACTGGTTTTACCGGGACGGGTGAACACCAGTTCGACCGTCAGGTCTTCCGGCATCAGTCCGTTGAGCTGGACGGCCATTTCAACATGTAATGTTTCGCCATAGCGAATGTGGGTGAGCGCACGATCAAGACGCCGCAGATGCACCTCCGGCCAGGCGCTGCGGACGATGGCTTTCCACTCGGCAATCTGGCGTGCGCCGGTAAAGTTATCACCGGCATACTTGCGCCACTGCACGGCAGCGGGTGAATAGAACTTTGTCGCATACTCGGTAACCATGCGTTGCATGTTGAAGCGTGGCATGACTGAGGCGATGGAATGCTTGGCCATCGCCACCCATTCCGGCGAATAACCGAGGGCGGTATTGCGGTAGTACAGTGGAATCACGCTGTCCTGCAGTAGTTCGTAGAGCGTGCGTGCCTCTTCGGCATCGCGCTGGGCGGGATTGAGCCCAACTGCCGCTGGACTGATCGCCCAGCCGTTCTTGCCGTCGTAGCCCTCGCCCCACCAGCCGTCGAGCACAGACAGGTTAAGTGTGCCATTGATGGCGGCCTTCATGCCTGAGGTGCCGGATGCTTCGAGCGGATAGATCGGATTATTGAGCCAGACATCGACCCCGGCTACCATACGGCGGGCCAGATGCAGATCATAGTCTTCCAGCAGCAGGATGCGGCCTGCGAATTCGCGTTGCTGGGAGAGTTCGTCGATCTGACGGATCAGTTGCTGGCCTGGTTCGTCAGCCGGATGGGCCTTGCCGGCGAAAAGGAAGAGCACTGGGCGTTGTGTATCGAAGAGAATTTCGCGTAGCCAGTCGAGATTGTTGAACAGCAGTGTGGCGCGCTTGTACGTGGCAAAACGACGGGCAAAGCCGATGGTCAGCGCGGTCGGATTGGCCGGATCGGCAAAGCGCAGGAGGCGATCCAGATGGGCTTCCGAACCCTGATTGCGTAGCTGCTGCTGACGTACCCGACTGCATACCAGATGCAGGAGCTGGGCCTTGAGCGACTGGCGGATGCTCCAGAAAATCTGGTCGGGAATGTGCTGTATGCCCAACCAGCAGGCCGGATCCATCTGACGGTTCTGCCAGCCGAGGCCGAGATGGCGGTCGAATGTCTCATGCCAGTCGGTAGCGAGAAAGCTTGGCACATGTACCGCATTGGTCACGTAGTCCATCGGGTTTTCGGTGGCCTCGACCTGTGGCCACAGGCCGCTCATGATGCGTGCCGATACGTCACCATGAATGCGCGAGACGCCATTATGAAAGCGCGAACCGCGCAGTGCCAGCGCTGTCATGTTGAAGTCGTTGCTACCGTCGGTACGGCCCATGCCCAGCAAAGTAGTGCGATCAAGATCGGTAGTTTTTCGGAAATCTTCAAAATAATGCATCATCATGTCATCGGAAAAATGATCGTGGCCCGCAGGGACCGCCGTGTGGGTAGTGAACACAGTGTTGACGGCGGCAGCTTCGAGCGCAGTGGCAAAGCTCTGGCCTTGTGCCATGAGCTCGCGAATACGTTCCAGAATAAGAAAGGCGGCATGTCCCTCGTTGATATGCCAGATCGTGGGCGCCAGGCCGAGAGCACGTAGGGCGCGCACCCCCCCCACGCCGAGTAGTATCTCCTGCTCGATGCGGGTACGGCGGTCGCCACCGTAAAGCTGATGGGCGATGCTGCGGTCAGCCAGGCTGTTTTTTTCGATATCGGTGTCGAGCAGATAGAGCCAGACGTTGCCGACGCGGGCCTGCCAGACTTTGGCGCAGACCTTGCGTCCGGGAAATTCGATATCCACAAAAATATCAAGACCGTCTGTACCGCGTGCCGACTCGATCGGTATGTCGTCAAAATCGTTATCGGTAAAATGTGAGTGCTGTTTGCCTTCGCGGTCTATCGTTTGCCGGAAGTAACCCTGACGATAGAGCAGACCGACAGCGACAAAGGGCAGGTGCAGGTCGGAGGCACCCTTGCAGTGATCGCCGGAAAGAATGCCTAGTCCGCCGGAGTAAATCGGCAGACTTTCATGGAAGCCGAATTCGGCGCAGAAATAGGCAATCAGATCGGTTGTTTGCAGGGGCAGCTTGCCAAATAGCTCCTGAGTGGCCGGTGTTGCGTGGTAGGCATCGTAAGCGGTTAGCACGCGGTCCATCGTGTCGAGGAAAATCGGGTCGTCGGCAGCCTCCTCAAGCCGACGTTGATCGATGCGCTTGAGAAAGGCTTTGGGACTGTGGTTGGTCGTCCGCCACAAGCCCGAACTCAGGCGTGAAAACAGTGCGCGTGTGGGACGATCCCAACTGTACCAGAGGTCGTTGGCGAGCTCCCCAAGCCGCGCGAGACGTGGCGGAATTTCGGGATTGACTTCGAGCGGATAGCGGGTGCCGGGCATGATGGTGAGTGGCGCAGGTTGGGAGTCAAGTTGGATTCTATGCTGTGGATGTTACCTTGAGGGCGATATGCTGCCAGTCGCCGCTTGCAATTGGCCAGCGGAGCGTGAGGCAAACGGCTTGCATGATTTTCTCAAAACCAGCTTCGGATTGCGATACGGTGTGGTGCGGCTGGCCGGTAAAAGTCGGCGCTGGCGGTACAGCGGTCAAATGCACGGCGCCGTCGCCAAGCTCGCTATCCACCAGCGTGAGCTGGCTCAGGTCGGTCAATACCAGTGCCTGGCCAAAGCCGCCGGGAATGCTGCCGTCTGCCAGGATGTAACGGCCGCCGAACCCGTCGCAACTGGGCATGGCGAGATTGAGTTGCGTTTCCAGTTGTCCTGCAGGCGCATTGCCCTCGATGGTACTGGTCGTACGGTAGGCAATGGTCAGCGTGTCGCCGTGCAGGGTGTAGCGTTTTTCCACGCGCCAGTCCTCATTGTCGGCAACGAAATTAGCAGATGCGTGGCCGGGTGCGAGGCTGGTTGATTTTTCACGGCGATAATTGCCCAGCGCGTGGCGGGTGCCGTCGACGGCGATGCGGTAATCCATGCCAATGCCGCGCGGGCGCGGGTCGGGTATGGCGTCTGTCGGGG
>JAUSQB010000420.1 GCA_030652715.1 Rugosibacter sp. | reverse complement strand
AACGTTGCGGATCAAGTTTTACTTCCGCAGCCTGCTCCAGTCGGCCGTTTTCTAGCAGCTGCGGAATGCGCGCCGCCAAGGCGCCGGGCCATGACCCCCTAGTGACGACAGGCACATATTGCATTTTCGTCGGCAATGCGGCCAGCTGCTGCTCATGGGAAATCGTGGCGATCTCGTCGCGATAGGCAAGCTCATCTGCATAACGAACGCTGTGGACGAGAACAAGATTTTCATAGGCCTGCCATGTAGCCGGGTCACGCAGAATAGACAAGAATGGGCCAAGGCCGGTGCCGCTGGCGAGGAGCCAGAGGTCTTTTCCCGGCGCGAGCTGGGCGATGGTCATGAAGCCATAACTCGCCTTATCCACGCGAATCGTATCGCCCAGACGGATATTCGCCAAAAGCCTGGAAAAGGGACCGCCGGGGACGAGTACGGCAAAAAATTCGAGATGTGAATCATGGATGGTGGACGCCACCGAGAATGGTCGCCAGACCACGCCATCGTTGGTGTTACTAAGGCCGAGTCGCGCATAGTGTCCCGGCGTGAAGCGAAAATCAGATGCCCGGCTGGTGCGAAAGGACAGCAAGCCAGGTGTCCAGTAACGCAGCGCCAAAATAGCTTCGTCCGTGAAACGCTCGGTGGCAGGTGCGGACTCCGTAGCAAGCACGCTGGATTTGCTTAAAGTATTGGCCATGTGGCTTGTGTGACCAGTGCACGTCGCGCCACCTTCGTTCTCCCAGCGTTCGGTCGCGAGCAGGGAGATCTTTTTGTCCGGAATAGAAGAGAGGTCGAATGGTGTATCCGCCATAAAGCATCTCCTTTGAGTCAGAAAATTAATGAACCGTAGCCATTAAATGGAAAATACAGATAGACGTCAGATATCGGATGCAAATTGCAGAAAATCATCAGATAAAACAGTTTGCGCAACAGCAAATAATTCACGCTCTTCGAAACGAACATGCAGCGAGAGTTTCTTGCCGAAGGTTTTCATGTTCATTTCACTGTTATCCGACGTATGGTCATCTTCATTATCACGCGCAATTTGCCGTAATAGTTCGCGCAAGCAACCATGCTCTTCTAAAACACGATCAACCAATAATGGATATCCAGCGATAGCCAGTTGCGGCAGTAACTGCGTTTCTTCCAGATAAAAATGAGGTGCTAATTCAGCTGAAAAATAATCCGGTACAGCTTTCGCTAAAAGACGAATGCCCTCCCCACTTTCGGCAAGCTCAATTTTTCTGGCGAATACCAAGGCTGCGTGATGCTCGCGCGATAATTGCTGCAATGCAGGCGGGCGTTTCATTTTTGGTTAGAAAGAATCCTGAATGATATGTATCATATATACGTATTATGCTGGCGCTTGCATCGACAGGTTGCAATAGTTTTTATAGGCATTCAACGATTGATTAAGAAGGAACGAACACCTGCAAAAAACCTGTCGGTTGATGAAACAAAGCTACCGAAATAATCCAGCCATAAACCATTAACGCTGCTAACCAGGCCAGACCTCGCATGTGCCGTGTGCGACCTGCTCTCAATGCCAGAGAACCGAGAGTTATGTAGAGTAGAAGTCCGCATAATTTGGCAGTAAGCCAAGGATTAGTCAGGGGGTAACGATTTGACATAATGGCGAGTGCGGTGCCGGTAGCCAGCAAAACGGTGTCGTTAATGTGCGGCACGATCCTCATCCAGCGCAGGGAAAGCCACTCGGACCCGCGCAGCATCAGCAGGCCACGCAAAAAAAAACCTGCACCGCTTAAGAGTACGCAGAAGACATGTATCTGCTTGATATCGAAATACATCATATTGACTTAGTCCGGGTGCAGGTAGATATGAAAATTACTCACCATGCTTTATGTCCGTGCGAATTGGTATTGTCTCTTTGAGGCGATTCCTGAACGCCTTGTAATAACGCATAACCGAAACCAGGTTCCAACTCAACAATGTGTACGAGATAGCTAACATCAATCCGGCCGGACGCACCAGCCAAGGCAACCACAAACCAGCGAACAGCAACGCGAATGCGATCAAATGAAGGTGTAATTGACGGCGCATCGCAGTTTCAGCAAGCATCCCTTTCATGTTTGGCACTTCTGAGATTGGCGCATTCAGCAAACGTAAATGCAACCAGCCGAGAAAAGGCAGGATTTTATAAAGCATCCCGATGATTACTGAAGTGAATACACCTACCAGCGCCAGCATGCCCATGCCAATGGCAAAATCCGGCCTATCCATCAACGCAGGAAATCTCATTGCCAGGATGCCTGCCAATGCAAAGGTTAGCAAACACACCATGGCGAAGCGAAAAAAAAGCAGGGTCGAATCGTTGATTTTGCGCCGTCGACGAGCTTGCAGCCAGAGTGTAAGCAAAGCATGCAGCGCGGCGATGATCAATAAAGCAGATTCGCCGCCCGCTGTCCACGCCGTCGCATGTGCTGCCCAACCAAATGAAACGCAACCGAGCGCGACCAGTGATATTCCCAAGAAACCTTGTTTGAACCAAACTGGATAGGCAGGCGTTAATTGAAACATGGGTATGACATACCAGGACACACCGACCAACAGCAGCAAGGCCCAACCCGCCAGACCCCAAATCAGATGGATACTGATCAACGGATTTAATGCGGCATGAGTTCCCCGAAACAAGGATGCGGCCAGCATTGTGCCGAACATGATCGTTACCACAAGACTAATCAACGAACAGCGCACTACCCACTGGATCAATCTGGCCTGGCAGCGAGGCCATAAGGCCAATATGACAACGCCTGCAAAAATACCAATGCCTAGCACAAACCCGCTGGCTGCGATGACCAGCAGGCGGGGTGAGCCCGCAGCAAATCCGCCTGTTAAAACCAGCGCAGATAAGGCCAGCAAAGGCTGGATAAAGATCGATAGCCAGGGAGAATACGGAACTTTGCTGCCAATAACTACCGGTATGAACTGCAACAATGCGCCGCAGATGACTTGCAACATGAAACCGGTGGTCAGTAAGTGTGTTATGGCCAGCAACGGCAGTGACCAGCGCGAGCTAAAGGCGTCTTCCCCACTCCAAACCAGCAGAAGACCGGCCAATACCCCAAACCAGGGAGCCGTGAGAAAAAATCGCAAGGGCACCATAAATGCTGGCGTTCTATCAAAGGAAAGTACTGGCTGCATACGGAATGTCGATTGATTCAGTGGGGAATCAAGTAACTCGGTGAGCAGGAATTCAATAAGGTTCAGTATTGATGACTAGCCTCGACATTCGTGTGAATGATGACGAATGACGATGGTGTGAGTGCCATCGGATGCTATGCTTTCAGTCCAGACATACCCACTCTGCTGCAGGATATCGAATAAAGGTTGCGGACGGCAGTAAAGCAGTAGGGTCAGTTCAAACTCTGCAGATAAACATGCCAGCGCTTGCAGAGTGCGTTCGAGCGGTTCCGGAGGCGTCATATTGCGGCCATCGATAAGATGCACGCATGCCTTGCTCATGACAGCCGATTCTGTATCACCGGAAGAAATGTTTCCACGACAAGCAAGCGATCGCATGATGGATAAAGAACATGTTCTTCCTTCATATTATGTTGTTGCATCAGCCCGATCAAAGTATCAATCATTTTTATGAAAATTTCACTTTCTCGCCCTGCTAGCGCCTGCTGCAGTGCTTGTAACAAGTCGCGCATTTGGCGATGTTCCTGACGCATGACTTGAGTCGGACCGGAGCGTATACCGCTCGCTTTTTCGTAGGCAGGAAAAATTACGTCCTCTTCGACATTTAAATGCTTTTCCAGCTCAGTGAATAACTCACGCAAGATCATATCTACTTTGGTCCAATCTAATTGAGCCGCAAGCTCTTTGGTGGCTAGCATCATGTCATCACATTTTTTATGATGCGCAATAAGTAATCTGGTGATAGTCATAAAGAGTCATTCCTCTCAAATAATAAGTAGTGAATACATCATGGCGGTTGAGATGCATTCAGAAACGATGATTGATGCCCAGCGCTAGCGACCAGGGGGCCGTCAATTGGCCGGAGTCCGGATGGGCAGGGTCGGTATTGGCATACTGCCGCAGGGCCGTCTGAAGGAAACCGTAAACGCGGGTTTGCGGTGTCAGGGCGTAGGACAGGCCAGGGCTCAAATTGATGGAATGGCCACCGGAGGCCGGATTGGCGTTGGCGCCGCTGTCACGCTGGCGGTGCTCGAGATTGAGTTGCAGCAGGCCGCTCAGTGCGCCGGACAAGATGCGATTCACGCCTAAATTGAGATTGACCCTGCTTCCTGGCCGATAGTCGTCGCGGATTTGGATGGCCGATTGCAGCTCGCCGCTGGCAAACCAGCCCCAGTTGCTACCGGGTGTGCTGCTGAAATGGTAGGCGCCAAGGATGGCATCGGTGCTGCCGCTGCCCGGCTGGGCGGCGCGGTCCAGTGCCGGGTGGTGGCCAGGCGGCGACATGGTTTTGTTGATGGCACCGGTAGGCAGCTTGAGGCCGAAGCGGATGCCGCCACCGGAAAACGGGTTGCCGCTGTCAAACTTGTATTTGCCAACTACACGAATGTCGCCGAGCTGGGTGAAAGTGGCTTTCTGTTCGAAGGCAGGTTGTGAGTCCGAGTCGAAGGTATGGGCATGATCGCGTATCACCAGCGGGATGGAGGCCGCCACGTTCCAGCGTGAATTGATGGCGTAGTCGATGTCGGCAGTGAGCAAATGATTGATGGTGCGCTTGTTTTCGATCTCTTCGTCGCTTCCGCTGGGGGCGGGGGCGCTGATTCTTTTCGAGCCGGCGCGCAACCGGTCGGCCTCGGCCCACGAGTAATGCAGGTCAAGACTGAAACCCTCGGTGTGCGTCAGTCCCTGCCCGTCCCAGTGGGTGTCGACCGAACAAAACGCTGAGCCGCAAGCTGCGTGAGCATTGCTTGCAATGAGACCGATGAGGGTGGAGAGCAGCCAGCGCAGCACAGATGCCGTGACGATGCCGTGTTTGATTTTCATGTGAACGTTTCCTTGACCATGACCGCATATGCACGAGGGGCGCACCTATGCGGAACATAAAAATTACGGAGATGTGGCGCCACCCCAAGGCTCTTGCACTTGGGGTGCGAGCAGAATTTTCAGTGCAGATCAGGCGTGGATCGGTGGGCCGCGTGGGAAATACGTAGTCCGGTCGAACGTAGCCGGGCGGGCTGCGGCAAGTGCAGGGAGTGAAACCGTAAAAGTCGGTGCTGGCGCTACGGCGGCAGCGGTAGCCGTCAGCAGCAGCGAGCCGCTGGCGGTGCAGAGTTTGCAGCACTCGTGCATGCCGTGCGAGTTGGACGGCAAGTTGCCGGTCGTTGCCGCATCTTGTG
Organism: Rugosibacter sp.; assembly: GCA_030652715.1. Lineage (GTDB taxonomy): Bacteria > Pseudomonadota > Gammaproteobacteria > Burkholderiales > Rhodocyclaceae > Rugosibacter. Next base: position 3,426 of record JAUSQB010000420.1, on the reverse strand, counting down.
TCGCCATGCCCTGCGCAGTGCAGGTATCGATGGCAAATTTTCCGGCCACCATGTGCGAACGCATCAGCCCCGTACCCGTTTTGTCATTTGTTAACGGACCTTAGTATTTTTTCATGCCACCAAAGATAGACAACGGGGATGACAATCAATGACAGAAAGGGCGCTGTCACCATTCCGCCTATCAAGGGAGCTGCGATCCGCTTCATCACATCGGCTCCGATTGCTTGTCCGTACATCATCGGGAGCAGTCCCGCTATGATTACCGAAACCGTCATCATTTTGGGGCGCAGTCTGAGTACTGCCCCCTGAACAATCGCCTCTCGGAGCATTTGTGCATTGGTCAGTCGCCCAGCCTGGCGGAATGATTCGATCATTTTGTCGAGATAGAGCATCATCACTACACCGAACTCCGTGGCCACGCCGGCCAATGCGATGAATCCCACGATAACCGCCACCGAAACCGGGTAGCCGAGCAGATAAACGAACCATATTCCCCCGACCAATGAAAATGGCAGGCACAACAATACCAGCGACACTTTCGCAAAATCCCTGAAGTGCAGATAGAGCAGGGCGCAAACCAGCAGCAATGTGAGCGGAATTATCCAGTAGAGGCGAGCCTTGGCATGTTCAAGATGGGCATGCTGGCCTGCCCACGCAATTGCATAACCGGGTTTTGGTTTGACCGATTTCCCGATCTGGCTTTGGGCTTCTTCAACATAACTGCCCATGTCGCGATTTTCGGTATTGATGTAAACATAACCGACGAGCCTTCCGTTTTCACTTTTGATTTCGGTCGGGCCATCGTGAATACTGATGCTCGCCAGATTGCCCAAAGGAATGCTTTCCCCGCTGGGCATCGTTACCCTGCTTTTTGACAACGCCCCGACGGAATCCCGAAATGATCTCATGTAGCGCAGATTGATCGGGAAACGTTCACGTCCCATGACCATCGTGGAGATACTTTCTCCGCCAACCGCGCTTTCGATGAGGCGTTCGACATCTGCCACCGTGACGCCATACCGTGCCGCCTTCTCCCGGTCAACCTCGATGTCGAGATAATGTCCTCCTTCGATACGCTCGGCAAACACGCTGCGGGTTCCCGAAACTGTCCGCAGCACGGTTTCAATTTCTTGCGCCAGTTCGGAAATTCCTTTCGAGTCAGGTCCGGTAATCTTGATTCCCAGCGGAGTGCGAATGCCCGTGGACAGCATGTCGATCCGCGTGCGTATGGGATAGCCCCATGAATTGGTCAAGCCAGGCAGGCTGACTGTCCGATCAAGCTTTTTGATGAGATCGTCGATGCTTTCTCCTGCGGGCCATTCGCTCTGCGGCTTCAAGCGGATCACCGTTTCAAACATCGAGAGCGGGGCGGGGTCAAGCGCCGTATCCGCTTTTCCTGCCTTGCCATAAACGCTTTCGACTTCAGGCATCTGGCGGATCAGGCGATTCGTGATCTGTAATATATTGGCCGCTTCGTCTATGGAAATCCCTGGCAGGGTGGTCGGCATGTAGAGTAGATCGCCTTCATACAACGGCGGCATGAACTCGCCCCCGATTTTGCTTGCGGGCCAGAGCGCGCTCAGCAGTAAAGCGATGACAAAAATCCCCAGAGCCGTCTTGTGTCTGAACCCATGCTTCAATAACGGTTGATATGCCGCCTGCATCATCCGGTTAAGCGGATTCCGTTTTTCCTCTTTAATCTTGCCCCTGACCAGATAACCCATCAAAACCGGTGTCAGCGTAATCGCCAGAAGGGCGGCTGCAGCCATGGCGTAGGTTTTGGTATAGGCGAGTGGCAAAAAAAGCTTTCCTTCCTGTCCCGTGAGCGCGAATACGGGAAGAAAGGAAATCGTAATGATGAGAAGCGAGAAGAACAAAGCGGGGCCGACTTCATGTGCACTTTCTCTGGCGACTTGCCAGTAGTCCGCTTTCTCGCAGAGGCGTTCGAGATGCTTGTGCATGTTTTCGATCATGACGATCGCCGCATCGATCATCGCCCCGATGGCAATTGCAATCCCGCCCAGGGACATGATGTTGGCTGTCACACCTTGCATGTTCATGATCGCAAAGGCAATCAGAATGCCGACTGGCAGGGTCATGATGGCAACCAGCGAAGAGCGGAGATGCAACAGAAAGACAAGGCATACCAGTGCAACCACAAGCGACTCTTCGATCAGCTTGCCCTGCAAGGTATCAACCGCATCCCGAATCAAGCCGGAGCGGTCATAGGTCACGACGATTTCGACGCCGGGAGGCAATCCGGATTTGATCTCTTCGAGACGTTTCTTGACTTCCGCTATGGTGTCCAGTGCATTGGCGCCATGGCGCATTACGACAATACCGCCAGTCGCCTCCCCTTCGCCATTGAGGTCGGTCACGCCCCTTCTCGGTTCTGGCCCGATGCCGATATGCGCGATATCACGCAAAAAAACCGGAGTGCCACCGTTGTCGAACGAAACCGGAATTTTGCCAAAATCAGCCAGTGACCTGAGATAGCCCTTGTTGCGAACCATGAGTTCGGAACGCCCCATTTCGATCACGGATCCGCCACTTGACGAGTTGCTTTCACGCACGGCTTTTGCCACCTGTTCCATGGTGAGACGATAGGCGGCGAGACGGTTGGGATCGATTTCTATCTGGAACTGCCGTACCGCACCGCCAACGCTTGCTACTTCCGCCACACCCGGCAGGCTTTGCAATTCGTATTTCAGGTAGTAATCCTGTATGGCGCGCAGTTGATCCTGATCGTAACGATGGTTGCGATCGATCAGTGCATATTGAAAGACCCAGCCTGTCCCGGAGGCATCGGGTCCCAGTGTCGGCAGTACATTGGGGGGAAGACGCGGGGCGATCTGACTCAAATACTCCAGAACGCGCGAGCGTGCCCAGTAAGGATCCGTTCCATCCTTGAAAATGATATAGATGTAGGACTCGCCGTACATCGAAAATCCACGTACGGCTGTCGAACCCGGAATCGAGAGAAATGCCGATGTCAGCGGATAGGTGACCTGATCTTCGACAATATCCGGAGACTGTCCTGGATAGTCAGTTTTGACGATCACCTGGGTATCGGAAAGATCGGGAATGGCGTCGATCGTCATCACGGTCAACGAATAGGCACCCCATAACGCCAGCCCGAGCGAAAAAAATAAAACGAACAGTCGATTGCGCAAAGACCAGTCGATCACCCGATTGATCAGAAAGCCATCACTCTGCATCGCGTGTCCCTGACCTCATGCGTTCAACGGCGGCACTCATGGAGGCTGCCGAATCGAGCAGAAACTGGCCATTGACCGCAACTTCTGCACCCTCATGTAAACCGTCGACAATCTCGATCCAGTCTTCGTTTTCTATCCCGGTTTCGATGCGAACAGGAAGGAAATGTCCATCACCTCTGGACAGGATCACCATGTCTCCCCGCCCGGT
>JAUSQB010000187.1 GCA_030652715.1 Rugosibacter sp. | reverse complement strand
CCTTGGCTGCATGCTTTTGCGCCACCAGAAGAATGCTTTTCCCTCCCTCCATGGCAGTTTCAAGCGCTGTTATAGACTTCGGCCGCCCAACGAACAGAGGAATCACCATATGCGGGAAAACCACCACGTCGCGCAGAGGTAAAAGTGGAAGAGTTTGCTTTTCCATAGAAGAGGCGATCAGATCAGACATCATCGTGTCCTTTAAGTTATGAATCACATCACCCTATCTGGGGCAATATGAAAGAAATTCAAGATATAGAAGTCGACTTTTAATGTGCCGAACAGTTCAGTTTGAGCCTGACACTTTTGCTTGGTCCGCATAGATTATCAACGGCTGAGCACCGCTTTCTATCGTGGTTTCATCAACGACTACTTTAGTTGCATTCTCCATTGTGGGTAACTCATACATGGTATCGAGCAACACATTTTCCAGAATAGAACGCAAACCACGAGCGCCAGTTTTACGTTTTAGCGCTTTTCTGGCAATCGCCTGCAATGCGGAAGGACGTATTTCAAGCTCGACACCTTCCATGGAAAAAAGCTTTTGATATTGTTTCACCAAAGCGTTTTTTGGTTCAATCAGAATTTCAACCAAAGCAACCTCATCCAGCTCCCGCAAAGTAGCCAAGACAGGCAAACGTCCGATTAATTCGGGAATCAGTCCAAATTTGATCAAGTCTTCCGGTTCAACTTGCTTGAGAATATCGGAAATATTGCTGGCATCGCGACTTTTCACTTCCGCACCAAACCCTATGCCACCTTTTTCAGAGCGGCTACGAATGACTTTATCCAACCCGTCAAATGCTCCACCGCAAAAAAACAATATGTTGGTTGTATCAATTTGTACGAAATCCTGATTCGGATGTTTACGCCCGCCTTGCGGGGGAATACTGGCAACCGTACCTTCGATTAGTTTGAGCAATGCCTGCTGCACGCCTTCACCCGACACATCACGAGTAATCGAAGGGTTGTCGGCCTTGCGTGAAATTTTGTCAATTTCATCAATGTAGATAATGCCCTGCTGAGCTTTTTCCACATCATGATCGCAGTTTTGCAGCAGTTTTTGGATGATATTTTCAACGTCTTCGCCGACATAACCCGCTTCGGTCAGCGTCGTGGCATCGGCCATGACAAATGGCACATTCAGCATGCGAGCAAGCGTCTGTGCCAGCAAGGTTTTGCCAGACCCTGTGGGGCCGATGAGCAGAATGTTGCTTTTTGCCAGCTCTACACCATCGCTGCCGGTTTCCTTGTGGCGAATGCGTTTGTAATGGTTATAAACAGCTACGGCAAGAATTTTTTTCGCGTCATCCTGCCCGATCACATAGTGATCCAGCATATGGCGTATTTCTTTCGGGGTCGGCAATCCACCCTCTTCTTTTTCTGCGTCCATGCCCGCAATCTCATCGCGAACAATATCGTTGCACAGATCAATACACTCATCGCAAATAAAAACAGACGGGCCGGCAATCAGTTTTTTTACTTCATGCTGACTCTTGCCGCAAAATGAGCAATATAAAAGCTTTTCACCGCCAGCCGTTTTCTTTTCCACAATCGTCGTCTCCGTCAATAGACTCAGGCAGCAACAACCTCAGCGCGGCTCGTCAGCACTTTATCCACCAAGC
>JAUSQB010000419.1 GCA_030652715.1 Rugosibacter sp. | reverse complement strand
CTTCATCGTGCGCGCCGACGTGCGGGAGGATTTTTCGCTGGATGGCCGCACCCGCCGACCACCGCGCGACCGCATGAATGCGCTGCTGTCCTTCCTATATGCCATGTTAATGAACGATTGCCGTTCTGCATTGGAATCGGTCGGCCTCGATCCGCAGTTGGGTTTCCTGCACGCCGTGCGGCCGGGGCGTGCAGCATTGGCGCTTGATTTGATGGAAGAGTTTCGTCATCAAGCAGATCGGCTGGCCCTGACGCTGGTGAATCGCGGTCAGGTGCAGGCCGGGGATTTCACCCTGCACGAAGGTGGCGGCGTAACGCTTGCAGAACAAGGGCGCAAGGCCGTGGTGGTGGCCTGGCAAGAGCGCAAACAGGAAACGCTGTCCCATCCGTTATTGGAACAGCCGGTGGCGATGGGCCTACTGCCGCAGTTGCAGGCGCGCTTTCTTGCCCGCACCCTGCGCGGCGACATGGAAGGCTATTTGCCTTTCTTGCTACGCTGATGTCATGCACCCAAGGGGGCACTGGGTCTGATGCAGTTGATGAAGGCTATTTGCCTTTCTTGCTACGCTGATGTCATGCTGGTCATCGTTTGTTACGACGTGAATACCGAAACCCGTGAAGGGCGGCGCAGGCTACGCCGCATCGCGCGCGTGTGCGAAGGCGTGGGGCAGCGGGTGCAAAAATCGGTCTTCGAATTCCAGATCGATCTGGTGAAAATGGAAGAACTGGAGCGGCGCCTGCTGGCAGAAATCAAGCCGGAAGAGGATAATCTGCGCCTCTATCGCTTGGCTGAGTCAAGAGGCTGCGAAGTCAGAGAATACGGAGTTTTCAAGGCCACCGATTTTGATGGGCCGCTCGTGTTGTAGCGTAGGATGGCATGTTGCGCGAACCCCAAGCTCCCATGAAAAAGCAGGGAGGTTCGCGCAACATGCAAGTAGTTGAATTTTCGGGACAACGTCAGTTGATTGGGTATCCAATGGAAGCACGGAAAATGGTTCGAGCACCGGTTCGCGAAATGCGTGCCGAAATGTCCGTGATTTCCGCCTGTTGTGCGCGAACTGTCGCGCCCCTCGGCAACGGGGGGCGAGGATTGAAACCTAGTATGATTTTGAACTGTACGCTGAAGGTATGCACGTCGCGCCCCTCGGCAACGGGGGGCGAGGATTGAAACAAGCGCCGCATCAACCTGCGCTATTGGTATTCTTGTCGCGCCCCTCGGCAACGGGGGGCGAGGATTGAAACATTCTGTCGGTGAAACAAGCTGGCGGGGTTGGTGGTCGCGCCCCTCGGCAACGGGG
>JAUSQB010000406.1 GCA_030652715.1 Rugosibacter sp. | reverse complement strand
TCGTTATGGGCGACGGCGTGGGGGCGTGGGCCGACGATGCTCATGCGCCCCTGCAACACGTTGACGAATTGCGGCAACTCGTCCAGGGAAGTCCTGCGCAAGATGCCGCCCAGGCGTGTCACGCGGTTGTCGTTTTTGGTCGCCTGCGCGATGTGCCCCCCATCCTCGCAGACCGTCATGGAGCGGAATTTGTAGACGACGATGTCCTTGCTGTCCACGCCATAGCGCCGTTGCTTGAAGATGATCGGGCCGGGCGAACTGATCTTCACGCCAATGGCAATGATCAGCATGAGCGGTGCGATGAGCAGCAGGATAAGGATGGACAGGATGATGTCGCTGCTACGCTTGATCAGGCCATTGACGCCGCTGAACGGCGTGTCGCACACGGCCACCACCGGCATGCCGCCCACGTCGTCCAGGCGCCCCTGGATCAGATCGGTGACAAAGATGTCGGGAGCGAAGTAGATTGAAACCGTAGTGTCGCGCAAATCTTCAAGCAGGGCAAGGATGCGCGGTTGCGTCACCATTGGCAGCGTGATGTAGATCATGTCGATGCGGTTTTCCTTGGCGAACGTCGCGAGCTCACTTAGCTTGCCTAGCAGGCTGAGGCCACCGAGGCGTTGTTTGTCTCGGTCGTCGAAGAAACCGACTACGCATGTGCCGAGATAGGGCTTGTCGCGGAACTGCTGCGCCAGGCGCAGCCCGGTCTCGCTGATGCCGGCGATCACCGCCGTTCGCTGGTAGCCCCGCATCGCCAGGATGCGCGTCATCAGGCGCCGGGCTGCCTCGTTGGCGACGATCAGGGCGGCAGGCGTGGCGAGGAGCCAGGCAAGTATTACCTGTTGCGGAAACAGCTTGAGATAACCACTGGCATAGCCGAAGAAAAACAGGATTGCTGCCAGCAGACACCAGTTGATAACAATGTCCCTGAGCAGCATGCGAAATCGATCATTCAGCCTCGATGTTCCGGGAAAGCTGAGCGAAAATACGATCAGCGCCAGGATGATATACGGCGCATCGATTTTCTCTCCATGAAAAAGGGTTGCGCCAAACAGGCTGGCGACAATGATCAGCGGGTCGAGAAAAATGCCGAGCAGCGAGTGGATGCTGAGCCGCGAACGGAGCAAGTTTTGCTGATGACTCAGAGCGGAGAGCATGCGAGATGGGTAGTTGATAATGCGGAAAGCCCGTGAGCCAGCTACTCTACAGTGGGAACATGAGGGATTTATGACGATTTTTTTTCGATCATGGCTTCTTGCGAATTAAACTGCTTGTGTAAGGAAACGGTCACATCCGGCGCTTAAAATTCCGGATTCATGCAAAGAATTGACTGCTCTCGCTGGTTGCCACTGTTCGTCGCTACATGCAGTGCCGCGTGGGCTGGTGGTGTGCATGCAGATGCGGCAGATGCCTTCAATTTTTCAATCAGCCAGAGCGTCATGCGCGACGACAATATTTTTCGCTTGTCGGATGATGTCGACGTACAGGCGCTGACCGGTACGCGGGGCGACACGGTTGCTACGACTTCTGCTGGTATTTCTTTAGACAAGCTGGTCGGGCGGCAGACTTTGCGCGCCAGCCTTAACGCCAGTCGTGCGCGTTATGCTCGCTTCAGTCGTCTTGACCACAATGGCACGAATATCAAGGGAAACTGGAGCTGGGTGCTGGGTAATCGCTGGTATGGCGAGATTGCTTTTACGCGCAGCGAAGCGCTGACCAATTTCGGCGATTTTCGCAGCTCGGTGAAGAATATCAATACCTCTGAACGCTTGTCCTACAGCGCCAATTATCGATTTCACCCGGACTGGTCGTTGGGGGCGAGCGCCTTCCGTGGGCGCAGCGATGACAGTTCGTTGCTACGTGAAGCCAGCCAGTACGAGACTACCGGAACGGAGGCTGTCGTGCAATTCGCGCGCAGTAAAAATTCTGGCGCCCTGCGCCTGCGGCGCACCAACGGCAACTATCCAAATCCGGAAGTGACTGTAGTTGGCCTGGTCGACAACAGCTACCGGCAGGATGAGCTCGAAGGCAGCCTGGGCTGGCAGCCGACTGGTGCAAGCAGCTTCGCTGCGCGCATTGCCAGAACGCAGCGTAGCCACAAGCAGGTGCCGCTACGCGATTTCTCCGGTGTTACGGGCCACCTTGCGTGGGACTGGCTGATCTCCGCAAAGGCCCAGTTCAACATCACGATGCGGCGCGAAACCGGCGCACAGGATGACATCCTGTCGAGCTACGTGGTGACGCGCGGTGTCAGCCTGGGCCCGACCTGGAGGCCAACGGCCAAAACATCCGTGCAGGCGACGCTCGAACAGCAAGTGCGCAACTATCAGGGCGATCCGGCTACTGCCTTGAGTGGTATCGAGCAACGCGAAGACAGGCTGCGCACAGCCTCTCTGTCGGCCAGCTATGTGCCGACAGAGAGGCTGCAATTCAGCATGACTTTGCGCCATGAGCAACGCGAATCGAATTTTGCGGGATTTCCCTATCGCGCCAATATTGCCTTCGCCAACGCCCAGTTCAGCTTTTAGCATCTGTCCCGGCATGGAGTCCTGCGCGTCTGCGCCGCTGCGCGTGTGAATCAGGGGTGAAGTGGGGCTTACAGTTCTTGCCGATGGCCCGGTCTGCTCAAGCGGCTGTGGCGAATGGTCTGGATGCGGCAAAACCGATAAGTCCGAGGCCGACCAGCAGCAAGGCATAGGTGCTGGGCTCCGGCACCGGCGTGGCGATGATGCCATCAATCCAGTCGGCGTAGGAAGAGACGAGCATGCCGCCGCCGCCTGTTCCGAAGGTGGAGGCAGTTTGCCCCTGCATGCTTGTGAAAGTGAAGGTGTTCACGCCAGCCAGCCGCCAGATGCCACTACTGTCTTGCATAAAGGCAGGGCTGCCCGAGTCGCCGCCGGAGACGCTTGTTTCCAAGGTATTGCCCAGGGTAAGCCCGCCCATCAGGTTGTTTGCCTTAGTGGGGCCGTCAAAGTCAAAGTAATAGACCTCGGCCTTGCCGCTGCCATCATCGTCGAGAGTGAACTGGTCGGCGTTGTTCTGCCCCGTGCGTTTGATCGCAGGGCTGGAGTCTATTGTCGGACCGGTGTTGCCGCTACCGCTGCTGCCGTAGCCGACGAAGGTCATGGTGGTGCCCCTTGGCAGCGCGTTGCGCAGCAAGCTATAGATTGGCACGTCAGGGATTGCCGGTCTGGCGAGCCGGACGATGGCAAGATCGTCGTTCAGGTTAGGGCTATTGAAACCCCGGTAGCCTGGATGGATAAAAATCTCGGTTGCGCCGATCTGCTGTGTCAGGTTGCCCCCGGAGTTCAGATTGAAAGTGATCGCGCCGGGCGCGACGCCGGTGACGACATGGGCGGCGGTCAAGACGTAGTTCGGCGCGATCAGCGCCGCAGTGAACGTGCCTGTCCCTCTCGCTTTGGTTATCGACAGGCTACCGACACCGGCCCAAGGTGAATTGACTGTGTTCGGGTCGATGTGGGCGGCAGGAGAATCGGGGTTCGCGCCAGATATAAGCGCATGGGCCTGATCGGAGAACAGGGCGAACAGAGCCGAGAATATCAGGGAAGGCAGCGACATCCGGCAATACTAGTGGTATTTCGTTGCATAACTAACATGTTACGTGCAATAGCCTATAGTCCTTTCGGCTTATTTTAGGCGCTACATTTGTATATTGGTCCCGCCGGAGTTTGCTGCGCCTTGGCTTGAATGGGTCTTTCAGACTATACCTGGGCATTAAAGCGTCGTAATAATTGCAACATAGCAAGTGAATAATCGGCAGAGTGCTATCGCTTAGTCCTCTTAGTCCTTGTTTTTGGTGTTCAAAGAATTCAAAACGTGCTGGATGATTCATTTTATCTTTACTTTATCAATGCAACGGCAATTGGCAGGGGTTTTCTCGATCAATGTGCCATCGTCTGCTGCGGTTCCATCGTCCCCTATGACCCATTCGGTGGTTGTCTAACCTGATTTACCTTTTTTAAAGGAGCTATCCCATGAAATCGTACAAATTCCATTCTATCTTTACCCGAACGCTGGCTGTAGCCACGCTTGCCTTTGGGCTCCACGCGGCACCTGCGGCTGCAGCGACCTACGACATGGGTGAGTTATCGGCGCGGCCTTATGCGGTAAACTTTGTGGCGCTGCCTGCCGAGTCGTCCTTCCTCGATGTTTATAAATTTACCCTGTCCTCTGAGCGGCTAGTAGCCGCCAGTGCGGTATCCAACGTTGCCCTGCTGGGTGGCAAGAGTTTTGCAACGCACATCAGCGACTTTGCTGTCTCCTTCTTCAACGACTCCAATCCAGGCGTGTCGCTCGGTTCCTGGAGCGGTAGTCCGATGGACTTCGTTTCGAATCTCGGCGTCGGCGACTACCACTTCAAGGTGAGCGGCGTGGTCGACGGTCGCTATGGTGGCAACTATATCTTCTCCATTGCCAACACGACGAGCGAAGCGATCTCCGTTACCGCAGTGCCAGAGCCTGAGCAATGGGCGTTGTTTGCCATCGGTCTGGCTTTTCTCGGCCTGATGGGGCGGCGACGCGCAATGCGTTCCTGAGTCAGGGAAATGAATGGGGAGGCATGGGTAGCACTCTCTACCCATGACACTTTTCCGTCCGGCACAGTCTGTTCGCATCATGTGCCGTGCATACTTTTCTGCATAGTCTGCCTCCTGAAGAAGGCAGACTATGCAGAAAAGTATGCAGCCCTTACCGCCTGACAAGGAGATTACGCACCATGAATATGAGGTTCTTCAAGTTGCTGGCCGATGCCGCTTTTTGCATCGGCCTGCTGGTGACAGTTCCTGCGTATGCGACGACGCCACCACCGACTGTCCTGTACTTTCAGGGGATCACTGGCAATGATGCAACTGGCAATGCTGTCGCTGATGGTATGGCGAATCTGCGGACGGACGTGCTTGATATCGGCGTGCAATCAGTACGGTTTCTGTTTACCAACGATTCCAATGTCTCCAGCTTGACTGATGTTTATTTCGCCGATGGAGCGCTATTCAACAAGATCAACAGAATTACTGTCAGCAATAATGGGGTAGTCTTTTCGCAGGGTGCGAACCCAAAAAATCTGCCTGGTGGAAATGACATTGCTGTTCCTTTCTTGACTACCGCAGGATTTTCGGCTGATTCCGACCCTCCGGTATCTCTGAATGGCGTCCAGAATAGTGACGTGACTGGCGAGTGGTTGGCAATCGATTTTTTGCTCAAGGATGGCAAAACCTTTGCCGACGTACTTTTTGCATTGACCTTGCCCGCTGGCGGCGACTGGTTACGTGTTGGGCTCCATGTGCAAAGCTTCGTGGGAGGCTACAGCGAAAGTTTCATCAATAAACCACTGGCCATATCGCCCGTGCCGGTGCCCGAGCCCGCAACCTACGCCATGATGGCTACCGGTCTTTGTCTGCTTGGTTTTGCGGTCCATCGCCGAAAGCAGGACAAAGCGGCCTGATCGTTCGCAGTTCTTCTCTGGTCTTGTGGGGGGGGCAGTTCCTGCAGTGATGACAAAGCAACGCCCCGCTTTTTTACGCAGTCCATAGACCGAATTGCCTATATCTGCGTTGTCATCCCATCAATCGGGCGTCATGAACATGGCGGAGAATCCAGAATATCCAAACCGCTTATTTCACACACACGAGGATATTTATTCATGCGAACACTACTCAAACCGCTTGCCCTGGCCACGATGATCGCTTGCGCCACTGTCCAGGTCCAGGCGGCCTGCCTGGATAATCGCCCCAACGTTTTTGTCGGTGCTATGGATTCGGGTGTTATCAACAAGGACATCGGCGGCATATGCATCAATGACCGTATCATTGATACCGCCGTCGAGGGCGCCAACTGGGGCAATCACGGCGAATTCGTCAGCACGGTTGCCAGACTTACCATGGAATGGCAGAAAACGGAAAAAATCACCCCCCATGAGCGCTCCGGGCTGATGCAGGCCGCTGCTCAGTCCGCAGTGGGCAAGACCCTGTCGGTGAAGATCGCCGCCATCAATGACTTTCATGGCCAGCTATTGAGCCCGGGTAATTTCTCCGGCAAGCCGGTGGGCGGCATCGACATGCTGGCAGCGTATGTGGGCGCCATCCGTGCCAAATCGCCCAACAGTGCAGTGGTTTCCGCCGGTGACCTGATTGGCGCCACGCCGCTCATCTCCGCCCTATTTCATGACGAGCCGACCATCGAAGGCATGAATATCCTCGGCCTGGAGCTAAACGCCGTGGGCAACCACGAGTTCGACGAGGGCAGGGACGAGTTGTTGCGCATGCAAAACGGCGGTTGCCATCCCACTGACGCCAATTCCTGCCAGGGCAACCAGGTGGGCACGCCCTATCCGTTCGAGGGCGCCAGGTTCAAGTTCCTGGCTGCCAACGTGGTGGAAAAAACCGATGGCAAGACCCTGTTCCCGGCCTACGCCATCAAGAACTTCAAAGGCAACAAGGTGGCCTTCATCGGCATGACCCTGAAAGCCACGCCCAGCATCGTCACCCCCAGCGGCATCAGCACGCTGGACTTCAAGGACGAGGCCGAGACAGTCAACGCGCTCATTCCCGAATTAAGGGAGCAGGGTGCGGAGGCAGTGGTCGTGGTGGTACATGAGGGCGCAATGGATACCACTTCCAGCGTCATCAATGACTGTAGCGGCATCTCTGGCGCCCTGCTGGATATCGTCAAGCGCATGGATGACGAGGTGGATCTGGTGATCAGCGGCCATACCCACCAGGCCTATCTGTGCAGCTTGCCCAACAGCGTCGGCCGCAATATCCCGGTCACCAGCACCAACGGCATTGGCCGCATGGTCACCGAGATCGACATGACGCTTAACACCGACACGCGCGAGGTGGCAAGCATTGTTGTTGACAACGTCCTGGTGGATCGCAGCAACCCCGCCATGACCGCAGTGCCCGCGTTAACCACACTGGTAAGCAACTACAACGCGCTGGCCGCGCCTCTGGCCAATCAGGCCATTGGTCTGATCACCGCTGCCATTACCCGCAGCAGCAATAGTGCAGGGGAGTCCGCCCTTGGCGACGTGATCGCCGATGCACAACTGGAGGCTACCGCCCCGGCAGACCTGGGTGGCGCAATCATCGCCTTCATGAACCCAGGCGGCATCCGCGCCGACTTCACCTACGTCTCCAGCGCCGCTGGCGAAGGCGACGGCGTGGTGACCTATGGCGAAGCCTTTACCGTACAGCCGTTCGGCAACTCCCTGGTGACCAAGACGCTGACCGGTCAGCAAATCTACGATTTGCTTGAGCAGCAGTGGGGTCTTTCCCAGCCTTTCGGCCGTATCCTGCAAGTGTCGAATGGCTTCACCTACCAGCACACCTTCGAAACCACGCCCGCCAGCTTCGCAGCTCAGAAAGGCGGCAAGTTCGTCTGTGATGGCAGCGTGAAACTCAATGGCGTGCCTATCGACAAATTTGCCGGCTACCGCGTGACCATGAACTCCTTCCTGGCCACCGGCGGCGACAACTTCACGGTGTTCAACGCCGGTATCAACCCGCTGGGCGGCGCGCTCGATCTGGATGCCATGAAGGACTACTTCGCAGCTCACTCCCCCGCCGCACCAGGGGATCAAGACCGTATTATCAAAGTCGGTGCCTGTCCGGTTGCTCCCTGATGTTTTGAGCAAGCCATAGGCAATCCTTGGCGGTTTATTGAAAATCGATTGACTGGCCACCCCGGATAAACTCGTACAGCGGGTTTATCCGGGGGCAACGTTTGCCATGTGATCATGGGCCATGTACCGTCGCAAGCAGGGACAAGACGGCCTGATTTTCTTTGTCGTGACCCGAATGTGCCGGTTGCGTAATCGCGTTGTAATAATGGGCTGGTAACTTAGCCCGGCTTGTAGCGGAGGTGTGGAGATGTCCGGCACCCCTTTCATTCATTGATTGATGCATACCAAGGAATTTTCGATGCTTGCTTTCCCGTGCCGCAATAACCTGATCCTTCTTTTGCTCGTTGCCGCCCTCGCCGGTTGCGGTAGCGATGACGAGAAGAAACCCGCCACCCAGGTCGCTGCCAAGGTCAATAAGGAAGAAATCTCCGTCCATCAGATCAACAATGTGCTTGCGCGCACCGGCAATATTTCTCCCGAGCAGGCTAAGGCAGCCAGCAAGCAAATCCTCGAAAAGCTGGTCGACCAGGAGTTGTTAGTGCAACAGGCGATGGAAAGCAAACTTGACCGTGATCCCAAGACAATGCAGGCGATTGAAGCTGCCCGGCGCGAAATTCTTTCGCGCGCCTATCTCGACAAAGTCGCATCCAGCCTGGTTAAACCAACCCCTGATGAAGTCAGGGATTTTTACACCAAGCACCCCGAGCTTTTCAGCGAACGCCGCATCTATCAGTTCCAGCAACTCGCAATTCAGACCACTGCATCTGACTTCCTGCCCCGGCTGCAGCAGCAGATGAGTAATGTCAAGTCGTTGGCAGAAGTCGCTGCCTGGCTGAATACAGAAAAAATCCCATTCGCCGCTAACTCCGGTACCAAGGCTGCCGAGGAGTTGCCCATGGAATTACTACCGAAGTTCCATCAGATGAAGGATGGCCAGATAGGCGTTATCCCGGGGCGCGATGGTGTGATGGTGGTGCAACTTACCGCATCGCGCAGCATGTCGATGGATGAAAAGGCGGCAACGCCTTTCATTGAACAGTTTCTGAACAACCAGCGGCGCATGGAGGCTGCCGAGAAGGAAATGAAACAGTTGCGCGAAAAAGCCAAAATCGAATACATGGGCGAGTTCGCCACAGCCAAGGCCGACGACGAAAAAATCAAGGCTGCTGACCCGAAACCGGCACCAGCCGTACCGGCTGAAACCAAGGCGGATACCACCCACATGGGCAAGGGGTTATCCGGACTCAAGTAACTGCAGCATGCGATTGGGCCGATTCGGCCACCCGCATAACCAGCACTTTTCGAATAGATAAAAACATGAGTTCAGTCTTCACGCGAATCCTCGCCTTTGCGCTGCTTTTCGGTATCGTCATTAGTGCGCAAGCTGCCGACAGCCAGCGCGAATACGTACTCGGCGCAGGTGACAATATCCGGATCGGTGTGTTCCAGAATCCTGATCTGGCTATTGAGACACGCATCTCGGAGTCGGGGTCCATCACTTTCCCGCTTGTTGGCGCGGTACCGGTAGGCGGGCTTTCGATTTTTGCTGCCGAGCAGAAGGTTGCCCAGATGCTGCACGATGGTGGCTTTGTTGTGCAGCCCCAGGTCAATATCCAGGTCGTGGAGGTTCGCAGCAATCAGGTTGCCGTACTCGGCCAGATTGGTCGTCCGGGCCGCTTTCCCCTCGAAAACCCCAACACCAAGGTCAGCGACATGCTGGCCATTGCCGGTGGCGTGGCCGCAGGTGGCGCCGATACCCTGATCCTGACCGGAGTGCGTGATGGCAAGCCGATGCGCAAGGAAATCGACATTCCGGCGATGTTCCAGAAGGGCGACTTCAGCCAGGACATGGTGCTCCAGGGTGGCGACATCATTTACGTTCATCGTGCGCCGCTTTTCTATATCTACGGCGAGGTACAGCGCCCGGGATCCTACCGGCTGGAACGGGATATGACAGTACGGCACGCGCTTGCCCAGGCCGGCGGCGTGAGCCTGCGCGGCACCGACCGCGGCTTGCGCCTGCATCGTCGCGGCAAGGATGGCTCGATGGTTCAGCAGGAGCCTGAGATGGACGCAGTTGTCCTGTCCGATGACGTGCTTTACATCCGCGAAAGCCTCTTCTAATCGGGCAAGCAAGCATGAGCATCCTGCAAGTCATTCATATCCTTCGGGCACACTATCGTGTCGCGCTGATCACTCCGCTGATAATCATACTGGTCACACTGATCGTCAGCCTCCAGCTACCCAAGGAATACACGGCCTCAACTGCGTTGATGGTCGACATCAAGACCGATCCGATCGCTGGCGTCCTGATGCCGTCGGTTGGTTCGCCGAGTTATATGACTACCCAGACGGAAATCATCCAGAGCGACCGTGTGGCCGGCAAGGTCGTCGGCCTGCTGCATCTGGACAAAATACCGATGGCGGTCGAGCGCTGGAGGGAGGAAACCGAAGGCAAGGTGCCTTTCGAAAGCTACTGGGGTAGCCTGTTGCAGAGGGGGTTAGTAGTGAAGCCGTCGCGTGGCAGCAATATCATCAACCTTACGTACTCCGGACTGGATGCAAAATTCACGACGGCAGTGGCAAACGCCTATGCGCAGGCCTACATCAACATGACCATCGACCTGAAAGTCGAGCCGGCACGGCAGTATGCGGCCTGGTTCGACGAGCGGATCAAGAGCCTGCGCGAGAACCTTGAGGCGGCTCAGACCAGACTCTCGGCTTACCAGAAGGAAAAGGGCATTGTTGCCACCGACGAGCGACTCGACCAGGAAACCGCGCGGCTCAACGCTTTGATGAGCGAGCTGGCAGGTGCCCAGGCAGAAAATATTGCCACCGTCAGCCGCCACAGGAATACCGGTAATGAGCTCTCGCCCGATGTGCAGCAGAACCCGGTCATCCAGGGCCTCAAAAGCGAACTGGCTCGTGCCGAGACCCGTCTGGGTGAAATCAGCAGCAATGTCGGCGAGAATCATCCGCAGCGGGTACAGCTTGAAGCGCAGATCGCCGGGCTCAAGCAGCGGCTGACCGAGGAGATGCGGCGCATCTCCGGTGGTTCGGCGACCGCGACCCGCGTCTCGGCGCAGCGCGCGGCCGAGATCACGGCGCTGATTGAAGCGCAGAAGAATAAGATACTGAATCTGCGCGAGGAACGAGATCAACTGTCCATCCTGCTGCGCGACGTCGAGAGTGCCCAGCGTACCTACGAGATCGTCACGCAACGCATGAGCCAGAACACCCTTGAAAGCCAGTCCGACCAGACCAACGTGCGCGTGCTGAGTCCGGCAGTCCAGCCCATTACGCCATCCGGGCCCAAGGTGATGCGCAATGTGGCGATGTCGGTTTTGGCCGGCATCCTTTTGGGTGCAGGCCTTGCCATCGGCGTCGAGTTTCTCGATCGCCGCGTGCGCACGCCTGAGGATCTCGCCGTTCCTGAAGGTGTGCCGGTGCTCGGCATACTGCGGCCGAAGCAGGCGAAGTTCTCGCCCAAGGAGTGGCTTGATGCCGTTGGCACCATGGTGCGCAGGATACGACGCCACCCGTCGAAGAAACTATCGCTTAATGGACCGCTTAATGGACACTAATCCCTTCAATGCCGGTCAGTCCATCGGCGCCATCCTGGTTGATTCGGGCAAGCTGACTCTCGCGGACGCCGAGCGCATTCTGCGCGTCCAGAAGGAGCATGGCTTGCGCTTCGGCGAGGCGGCGATCCAGCTTGGCCTGTTGAGCAGCCAGGATATCCAGCTTGCGCTCGCGCATCCATATCAATACGACTACCCTTATCTGGTTAAAAAGGAGCACGGCAACGAAATTTCTGACGAACTGATCGCGGCCTACCAGCCATTCAGTTATCAGGTCGAGATCCTGCGCGCTTTGCGCAGTCAGCTCATGCTGCGCTGGTTTACCGGCGAGCCGGAGCGGCGCACCCTTGCCATAACGAGCCCCGGTCGTGGCGATGGCCGCAGTTTTCTCGCTGCCAACCTCGCGGTGGTGTTTTCTCAACTCGGCGAGCACACACTCCTGATCGACGCCGACCTGCGTAATCCACGGCAGCATGCGCTGTTTAACCTCGACAACCGCTCCGGCCTGTCCTCCATCCTCTCCAACCGCGCCGAGCTAAGCGATATCAGGCGCATACCCTCGTTCATCGATCTCTCGGTGCTTGTCGCCGGTCCGCAACCGCCCAATCCGCAGGAACTCCTTGGTCGGCCTATCTTCTCCAAGCTTCTTGAAGAGCTGGTTGGCGAGTTTGACGTGATTATCATCGATACGCCGGCCGGTAGCGAATATGCAGATGTGCAGACCATCGCGGTGCGTGCGAGTGGTGCGCTGATGGTGGCCCGCAACAACCAGACATCGGTGTCAGGATTTGCCGATCTGGTCAAGGCTTTCACCAACTCGGGCGTAGCCGTGGTTGGATCGGTATTGAACGATCCGCCACGTACGGCCAAACCAGTCATCTAAGGAGTCCAGGGCTGTGACCTTCAAGCTTCTTTTCGCCGCGTTGCAACCGAGAATGCCGTGGCTTGTGGCCCTGGCCGGCTTCGCTGCCATGTATCTGCCGGTCTACTGGTGGGCGGCGAACGGTATCTGGCAGACTGACGAGCAGGCTCACGGCATGATTGTGCTCATCGTCGCCGGCTGGCTATTCTGGCAGCAGCGCCGGGCGATTATGGATGCGCCCGTCCGCCCGGCGCCCTTGGCCGGATGGACGTCCTTTTTTTTCGGTTTACTGGTTTTCTCCATCGGACGCATTCTGGATGTCTCCATCCTTACTCTGGGTTCGCAGATTCCCATCCTGCTGGGCGCGATCCTGATTCTCGGCGGTTGGCCCGCCGTGCGCGGCGGCTGGTTTCCGCTTGCCTATATCGTCTTCATGATTCCGCTGCCAGGGCCTCTGGTCGATGCCCTGACTGGTCCCTTGAAACAATGGGTCTCCGTCATTGCCGAAAATACCCTGTACGCCATCGGCTATCCCATAGCGCGCGATGGGGTGATGCTCACCGTTGGCCAGTACCAGCTTCTGGTGGCAGACGCTTGCTCGGGCTTGAATTCCATGTTCAGCTTGTCCGCGCTGGGAGTCGTCTTCATGTACATCACTGCCCGCGCCAGCCGCCTGCATAACGCCCTCATGCTGGTCAGCATCCTGCCCATCGCCTTTGCTGCCAATATTGTTCGCGTCATGGCGCTGATACTGATCACCTATCATCTTGGCGACGAGGCCGGACAGGGTTTTCTTCACGGTGCCGCCGGCATTGTGTTGATGATTGTCGCGCTGATCATTCTCTTCCTGCTGGATTGGGTGCTGGCGAAGCTAATCCGGCCAGAAAGCCGGGGAACGGCTGTCCGGCCCTAGCAGGCAGGCGGACTTCAGTCATGGAATCGAGACTCGAACATGCCTGAGCATTTGAAAGCGCTGGTCGTCATTCTGGTCTTGGCGTCTGTCGTCTTTGCATTTGCGCGTCAGCCAGCCTGTGCATTGGCGATGGCCCCTGCAGACTTCGCTCGACGGCGTAATTTGTGGTTTGCGATAACGGTGATCGCTTTCCTGGCCCACAGTTTCTGGGTCTATGTGATATTGGTGGGTGCTTTGCTGTTGATCACGGCGAAACGTGAACAGAACAAAGTGGGACTCTACTTTTTCTTGTTATTCACGGTACCGCCTATCGGAGCCGAAATATCCGGCTTGGGGGGAATCCGGTATTTCTTCGCGATCGATTACTTGCGGCTACTGTCGCTAACCATTTTGCTGCCGGTTTCTTTGATTCTTCGAAAGCATGCAGTAGCAGAGGGAGCCAAATCAAATTATACGGACAAGTTTCTCGCTGCTTATATTATTCTGAATTTGGTCTTGCAACTGAATGTGGACTCGTTTACAAATACCCTTCGGCATGGGTTCTATTTCTTTATCGACATTGTCTTGCCCTACTATGTCGTCAGCCGATCGATCAAGGACATGCAGGGCTTTCGCGACGCACTGATGAGTTTCGTGGTTGCGGGAATGATCCTGGCAATGATCGGTGGCTTTGAGTTCGGCAAGCACTGGCTGTTGTACTCGTCCCTTGAGGATGCACTGGGTGTGCAGTGGGGTTACAGAAACTATCTAGATAGTGTCGGCACTGTGCGTGCACTCGCAAGGACCGGGCAGCCTATTTTTTTGGGCTAGGTATTGACTGTGGGTCTGGGTATTTTCATTTTACTGAATTAGTC
>JAUSQB010000399.1 GCA_030652715.1 Rugosibacter sp. | reverse complement strand
GCGCCGTATCGCCAGCGCCGACTTTTTTATCCTCTGCTTTATCACCGCTGAGATCGGCCATATTCAAGGTGCCATCTTTTCTTTTGATCAGCGTCGCGGTTAATCCGTCGGCCTCCAAGCGATTAACGACCACTTGTTTTGCTAACAAAGGCATAACAGCCACCGCGATGCGCGCTGAATCCAGCGTGAGAAATTCGTGTGTGCTTGCCGGTTCAGACAGCGTGGTGCGGCCAATCTTCACGCCGACGTTAGGCCAGAACGAGAGTTGCAGTGGCCCCGTCATCGTAAGCTGGCGCTGAGTCTTTGAAAAAACGGCACGGGCGAGTTCGGCCTTGATTTTTTCGCCATCGAAAACAGCGTAGAGCACACCCGCAAGAATTGCCACCAGAAGTAGTCCAATACTGGCGACGATGCCAGCCAGCCGTATCATTTTCATTCG
Source organism: Rugosibacter sp. (assembly GCA_030652715.1). GTDB lineage: Bacteria > Pseudomonadota > Gammaproteobacteria > Burkholderiales > Rhodocyclaceae > Rugosibacter. The sequence goes on along the minus strand of JAUSQB010000399.1, from coordinate 3,936 downwards.
GTTCACCTATACAGAAAAACGAGCTAACCTAGCAAGCCAAACAACAAAGGGTCACTCCATGAAAGCCAAGTTTACTCTGCTTACACTCCCTGTTTCACTTGTTTTAAGTCTTGCCGCAAGCCTGGCTTCGGCCAGTGGCGGCATTGGTGCTGTAACCATTGAACCGAATCCCGCCCAGACTGGGCAACCCGTAAAAATAACCATTGCAGCGGAAGGCGAAGCACCCAGCCGCTGCGGATTAGCGGTTGAGTTTGGCGATGGCACGGAAGATAAAATCAAAATCAATGGCGCTGACTCGAAATTTCCGGTCACGCTCACCAAGACGTATGCTCATCCCGGCGCTTATGTCGTAAAAGCCGAAGGCAAAAAAATTACCACGCATTTCCATTGCACAGGCCAGGCCACGGCCAGCCTTGTTGTGCACGCTGCGGCGGCGCCAGTCACAGCAGCTGCGCCCGGCTGCCCGCCCGGCTACACCATGACGGGCAAGCCAAGCCGCACGGGTGCTTATCGGTGCAAAGCGGGCAAGGACGCCAAGGCGCCTGAAACAGCCATTGAGTGCCCTGCGCCGCTGGCGGCTTATCAGACCAAAACCACGGTCGGCTGCCATGCTGTAAAACCATCAAAAAAATAATCACGCCAAGCGTTACTTGGCTTAGCCCCGGCCCAGATCGCTACGGCGGATCGCAGCGATCTGAGCCGAAGTGTTTTCAGGCTGCCAGAGTTACTCCGCCAGCCCGCGCCGGTAGTGAATGGCTTCGGCCACCTGCGGCGCATTGATGGATTCGGTACCGGCGAGATCTGCAATGCTGCGTGCCACTTTCAAAATACGGTGATAGCCACGCGCGGACAACGACAGCCGCGCCATGGCTTGCGCCAGCAGTTGGGCACCTGCTGGTTCAGGTGTAGCGTACGCGCTAAGCTCACCAGGGGTGAGCTGTGCATTGGGTTTACCCTGCCGCGCCAATTGTCGGTCGCGCGCGGCAATCACCCGGCCACGCACCGTGCTTGACGCTTCACCGACTGCCCGCGCTGATAATTCCGCTTCGGAAATGGCAGGCACATCCACCATCAGATCCATCCGATCCAATAACGGCCCGGATAATTTTCCCCGATACCGCGCCACTTGATCGGGCGTGCAACGACATTTACCGGCAGGATGTCCCAGCCAGCCGCAGGGGCACGGATTCATTGCCGCAATCAGTTGAAAACGTGCCGGAAACTCAGCCCGCCGCGCAGCGCGCGCAATATGAATATGCCCGGTTTCCAGCGGTTCGCGCAGGGCTTCGAGCACGCCGCGCTGGAATTCGGGCAGCTCATCAAGAAACAGCGTGCCGTTATGCGCCAGCGAAATTTCGCCCGGACGCGGCACACTCCCGCCACCGACCAGCGCTGCGGTTGAGGCAGAGTGATGCGGCGCGCGAAAGGCACGCTGTCCCCAGTGTTCGAGCTTGAAGAGTCCCGCCAAAGAATGCACGGCGGCCGCAGCCAATGCTTCGCCATCCGTCATGGGCGGCAGCAGCCCCGGCAAGCGCTGCGCCAGCATCGATTTACCCGCGCCCGGCGGGCCGCTCATGAGCAGGCTGTGTCCGCCCGCCGCTGCCACTTCGAGCGCGCGCTTGGCCGGTGCCTGGCCCTTGACCTCGGCAAGATCGGGATAATGCGCAAAAGTCGGCGCTGGCGATACGGCGTGGGGGGCGATGGTTTCGCGCCCAGAGAGATGTGCGCACACCTCTAGCAGGTTTTTTGCGGGCAGAATCGTCATATCCGCGATCAGCGCGGCCTCCGGGGCGCTCTCCGTTGGCAAGATGAATGCGCGCCGGGTGGTTGCATCGCGCTGCGAAGCGGTGGCAACAACGGGAGACATCGCCGCACACATCGCCAAGGCCCCGCGAATGGCACGCAACTCGCCAGAGAGCGCCAGCTCACCGGCAAACTCGTATTCGTCCAGCGTGGGCGCTTTGAGTTGTCCGGACGCAATCAGGATGCCTAAGGCAATGGGCAAATCAAAGCGGCCGGATTCTTTGGGCAGGTCGGCCGGGGCAAGATTCACCGTGATGCGCCGCTGGGGAAACTCAAACCCGCAATTCTGGATGGCTGCGCGCACCCGATCGCGCGCTTCCTTGACTTCCGTATCGGGCAAACCCACGAGGGTGAAGGTGGGCAAGCCTCCCGTCAAATGAACTTCGACGGTGACTTCCGGTGCCGCTAACCCCGCTAACGCGCGCGAGCGAAGGACCGCTAACGCCATGAATCGAATTAACTCTGGCTGCCAGCACGCGCCGCTTCAAGCTCGGCAACACGCTGCTCAAGCGCAGCAAGCTTTGCACACGTGCGGGTAAGCACTTCACGCTGCACGTCAAACTCTTCGCGCGTGACCAGATCAAGTTTGGCAAAAAAGCTGGCGAGCAGCGCCCGCGCGTTTTTTTCAACATCGCCCACGGGGGATGCGGCCATGGCAGTGGCGATGCGGGAGGAAACTTCTTCAAATAATTTTGGATTGAGCATGGCGGGATTCCTCTATGAAAAGTCAGTCTAGCACGGGATTTTCGCTCCTATCCATTGACGACTTGCTACGCACGTAGATGGTGCAGCCCCGACTTGCCACACCTTATCGCACCTTATTACAGTGCATAACTGCATGGCGACCTTATCAGTCGCAGCATGATTTTTCATCATAACTTTTTGTTAAATAATAATATTTATTTACATGGCACAGTCTTCGCTTAAGTACATCTGTTTTTTAACCCGATATTAACCCTTAGGAGAATGACCATGAAGAAGACATTGATTGCTGCTACTGTTGTCGGTATTTTTTCTCTCCCCATGCTGGCTGTCGCCGACGATGCCCCTGCCGCGCCTTACTCTTTCACTGGTAATGTGACGCTGGCATCCGAATATATTTATCGCGGCATCGAGCAAACTGCGGGCAAGCCTGCCATCCAGGGTGGCTTCGATTTTTCCCATGACAGCGGGTTTTACGCTGGCCTCTGGGGGTCGAACATCTCGTGGGTCAGCGATGGACTCCCCGGCACAACCTCATCCATCGAACTTGACGTGTATGGCGGCTATAGAAACACCTTCGCCGGTGGCGACTGGAACTATGACCTGGGCGTGCTCACCTATATTTACCCCGTATCCAATTTTCCCTCCGATACCACCAAGCCGGATACTACAGAAGTCTACGCCGCTGTCGGCTGGAAATGGCTGACGCTCAAGTATTCCAGCGTCGTCTCCAGTCACATTTTCGGCTTTGACAGCGAAACTGGCGGCAACACGCGCAACAGTAGCTACACCGATCTGACGGGTACTTATGATCTTGGTGGTGGCTGGGGCGTCAGCGCGCACATCGGTCATCAGAAGATCAAGGATAACAACGATGCTTCGTACACCGACTACAGGCTCGGTGCAACCAAGGATGTCGGCCTAGGCACCGTTGGCCTCTACTACTCGGATACAGATGCCAATTCCTGCGGTGATGCCAATCCGGTGTATTGCAATCCCAATAACCGCGATTTAGGCAAAGGCCGTGTCGTTCTCTCCTTCACCAAAAGCCTGTGATTTTCGCACCTGCGCAATAACACTTTTAAAAAGGAACCATCATGAAACTGATTACCGCCATCATCAAGCCATTCAAGCTGGATGAAGTACGTGAAGCCTTGGCCACCGTGGGTGTGCAAGGCATCACTGTCACGGAAGTCAAAGGTTTTGGCAGGCAAAAAGGACATACCGAGCTGTATCGCGGCGCTGAGTATGTCGTCGACTTTCTACCCAAGGTCAAAGTGGAAGCTGCCGTCGGCGACGAGATGGTCGATCAAGTGGTCGAAGCGCTTGAAAAGTCTGCCCGGACAGGGAAAATTGGCGATGGCAAGATTTTCGTCTACAGCCTGGAACAAGTCATCCGCATCCGCACCGGCGAAACCGGTGAGGCAGCCC
>JAUSQB010000395.1 GCA_030652715.1 Rugosibacter sp. | reverse complement strand
AAAGTCGGCGCTGGCGATACGGCGGCAAGCTCACCTGCGGGCAACTCCGAGGGCTGGCCCGCACCGCTGACGCTGCCCGCTGGCCTGCTGCCGGTGATGGCCTTCGACTTTGCCTTACTGCCCGACACCCTGACACCGTGGGCGCGGGACATCTGCGAGCGCGTCCAATGCGCGCCGGATTATGTCGGCGTGGCGATCATGGCCGGGCTGGGTTCCATCATTGGCCGAAAGCTGGGCATACGCCCACAGGCTCGAACTGACTGGACGGTGACGCCGAATCAGTGGGCACTGGTTGTTGGCCGGCCGGGCGTGCTGAAAAGCCCTGCGCTCGAAGCCGCGCTGTCGCCAATTAAACGACTGGCGGCGATGGCGATACGGCGGCGTCATACCAGAGTTCGACGGAGACCCTTTCAAGCACCCCGCGAATTGATGGGCTGATTGATGGGTACAAAAACAAAACGCCTCGAAAGGCGCATGTTTGCTATGTCATTGGCGGAGACGCAGGGATTCGAACCCTGGATCCAGGTTTTGCCCAGATGCGCCCTTAGCAGGGGCGTGCCTTCGACCACTCGGCCACGTCTCCAGAAGGATGGCTTAACAACTCATCATCCCACAAGGTCAAGCAGTATATCCGAAGCCGTTAAGCTTCTAAAGCTTTGTGTAAAAGTTAAAGCCACAAATCGCTAACAAGTCACGCTAAAAAATAAAACCCATGAACCACTCGCGTGCTTGACCACTTTAAAGCAAAATCAAATTATCGCGATGAATCAGCTCAGCACTATCCATATAACCAAGCAGCGCTTCAATATCCTGTGTGCCACGGCCAGCAATACGCCGGGCTTCCACACTTGAATAGTTAGCCAGACCGCGAGCAATTTCACGACCGTCATGCGAGCGACAAGCCACCACTGCGCCACGCCCAAATTCACCCTCTACTGCGGTAACACCGACAGGCAAGAGGCTGCGCCCACTCGTCAGCGCCTGGATCGCGCCCTCATCAAGCATCAGCGAACCGGCAAGCTGTAGATGGTCAGCCAGCCATTGCTTGCGCGCCGCCAGAGGCGATTCAGTGGCATAAAGCAATGTGCCAATAGCATCACCTCGGCTAGCGGAAATCAAAGCATCTGGCGCATGGCCACTAACTATCAGTGTGTGTGCACCACTCTTGGCGGCACGTTGTGCAGCGCGCACTTTGGTAATCATGCCGCCACGGCTGATAGACGACCCCACCCCGCCGGCCATGGCCTCAAAACGACGATCATCCGCCCTGCCATCGGTAACTAAAGTTGCCGTCGCATCACGCCGCGGGTCAGCCGTGTACAGCCCGTTTTGATCGGTAAGAATGATCAACGCATCCGCTTCGACAAGATTCGCCACGAGTGCACCCAGCGTATCGTTATCGCCAAACTTTATTTCGTCCGTAACAACCGTATCGTTTTCATTGATGATCGGTATTACGCCCAGGGCAAGCAGCGTATTCAGGGTTGATCGGGCGTTGAGATAACGCGTTCGATCGGCAAGGTCGGCATGAGTGAGTAAAATTTGCGCAACCTGCAGCCCGTGTTGCGCAAAGGTGCTGTCATAGGCCTGGGCCAAACCCATCTGGCCAACCGCTGCTGCCGCTTGCAAGTCGTGCATCGCATGCGGGCGCGCAGCCCAGCCCAAACGCTGCATGCCCGATGCGATGGCACCGGACGATACCAATAAAACCTCGCGCCCTGCTGCCCGTAAAACGGCAATTTGACGGGCACAATCATTAATAAATTCAGACGACAAGCCCTTGCCGTTGTTAGTTACCAGTGCACTGCCGACTTTAACAACCAGGCGGTGCGATTTAGCTATCTGTTGTCGCATGCAAGCGCTGCTCTTCGAGATGATCCATGATGGCAAAGCACACCTCTTGACAGCCTAAGCCGCTAATGCCGGAAATCACGAAATGACATACAGGTCGGTAGCTATCGACCAGTTTTTTGATGCGCGCTTCACGCTCATCTTCCGGCACCAAATCGATCTTGTTAATCAGCAACCAGCGTGGCTTGTCAAATAATGACTGGTCATACTGGCGAAGCTCTTCAAGAATGGCTTGCGCGTCATGCGAGGGATCTGCATCCGGGTCAAACGGCGCTAAATCGACCAGATGCAAAAGCAGGCCTGTGCGCTGCAAATGTTTCAAAAAACGATGCCCTAAACCTGCACCATCGGCCGCACCTTCAATCAGCCCCGGGATATCGGCAATCACAAAACTGCGCCGGTGGTCAACACGCACCACGCCGAGATTGGGATACAGCGTAGTGAAAGGGTAGTCCGCCACTTTGGGCTTGGCGGATGACACGGCACGAATAAAAGTGGATTTGCCAGCATTCGGCAAACCTAACAGCCCCACGTCAGCCAATACTTTGAGTTCTAACTGCAACTCGCGCTGCTCACCCGGCTGCCCCGGTGTGCACTGGCGCGGAGCACGATTCGTACTAGATTTAAAGTGCGAATTGCCTAAACCGCCATTGCCACCTTTGACAATCAACACGCGCTTGTCATGCACATCCAGGTCGGCAATGACTTCACCTGTCGTGCGATCGGTAATGATGGTGCCAACCGGCATGGGCAACACCATGTCGTCGCCACCCTTGCCATAACGGTCGGAGCCGTGGCCCTTCTCGCCTTTTTGGGCATGGAAGGAGCGCGTATAGCGAAAATCAATCAGAGTGTTGAGGTTGCGATCCGCTTGCGCCCAGATGCTGCCGCCACGGCCGCCATCGCCGCCATCGGGGCCACCCATGGGGATGTATTTTTCACGACGAAACGATGCCGCGCCGTTACCACCGTCGCCAGCGAATACTTCAATTCGAGCTTCGTCAAAAAATTTCATGGAATAAAAAGTCAAAAGCCCTGTCGTTGCCTAGCGCAACGACAGGGCTTTCATCGCGCAAAAAAAAGATTAAACAGCAGCTGGAATAATACTGATCATGCGACGTTTTTTGATACCTTTGATAGCAAACAAAACCGTGCCTTCAACCTTGGCAAACAAGGTGTGATCCTTGCCCATGCCGACATTGTCGCCGGGATGAAACTCTGTACCACGCTGCCGGACGATGATGCTGCCCGCTGAAATCAATTGTCCGCCGTAGCGTTTAACGCCAAGACGTTTCGATTCCGAATCGCGACCGTTACGCGAACTACCGCCTGCTTTTTTATGTGCCATGAGTAATGCTCCCTAATTCTGGAC